>JAJUIM010000085.1 GCA_029267645.1 Microbacterium sp. | reverse complement strand
CGATGTCGACCCGTTCATCGGGACCCAGCCAGCCGACCTCCCGCGCCCGGAGGGGCTCGCGGCCACCTGGTGGTGGCCGAAGCCGCAGATCGGCAACACGCATCCGGGGGCGGCGTACCCGCTCGGCATGGTGTCGGCCTGTGCGTACTCTGGCGCGTACCCCACGGGGTACGGCGAGTACGCGCTCGCGACCGAGGGCGTGCCTCGGCGCCTGCGGCCGCGGCCCATGGCGAGCGGCGTGACGCACTTCCAGCAGTCGGGCACGGGCGCGATCCGCAAGTACTACAACTACTTTCGCGTGACGCCGATGATCGACCGCCTCGACGACCTCGGCCGCATGTGGGATCTCGTGGACGAGCGGGCATCGCCCGGCGCGTACGAGTTCACGCTCTCGAACGGCATCCGGGGCGAGATCACGGTGGGTCCAAAGAGCGCCGTGCACCGCTACACGTTCCCCGAGACGCGCGACGCCCGCCTCGTCGTCGACCTCTCGGTCGGCGGCCTCGACATCCCCTACGGCGAGACCGTGCCGCTGCGCGCGCACCTCGAGAGCGTCGAGATCGACGAGGCGCAGGGCGAGATCGTCGTCGAGGGCACGCCGCTCGCGGTGCACATGCGCGCCGCGACGCCGGGCTGGCGGCAGCTGCTCTGGTACGACCGGCGCCTCATGCCGGGCGGGCGCCGCCTCGACTTCGACGCGATCCGCCCGACGACGGTGCGGCCGTTCGGCGTGATGTGGCAGGGATCCGTCGCCGCGGGCGAGACGGTCGAACTGCGGATCGGGTTCTCGCTGCGCGGGCCCGACCAGGCGCGCCGGAACCTCGCGCGCGACGTGCCCGACGACGGCGGGTTCGACGAGCGGGCGCGGTCGACTCGCGCGGCGTGGACGGCCGCGATGGCGCCCGTGCAGGTCGCGGGGCGCACGGATCCGGACGCGGCGCGATCGCGGCGCGTGCTCGCGACGGCGCTATACCACTCGCTCATCAAGCCCGCGCTCGCCGCCGACGAGAGCCCGCAGTGGCCGACGCGCGGCCCGTACGCGTTCGACATATGCACGATGTGGGACATCTACCGCACGCAGCTGCCGCTTCTCGGCCTGCTGCACGCCGACCGCGCCGCCGAGCTTGCGGCCGCCCTCGTGCGGATCTGCGAGGAGGAGGGCAATTTCCCCATCGGGTACCGCATGGCGAAGGGATCCGACCGCTTCGCGCGCCAGGCGTCGGGGCTCGCGCACACCCTGCTCGCCGACGTGTGCGCGGCGGGCGCGCCCGGCATCGACTGGGACGCCGCCCTCGTCAACATGCTGGCCGATCTGCGCCGCACCTACGGCGAGGACTTCCTCACGGGCGGGCGCACCGAGCCGATCAGCCACACGCTCGACATCGCGTTCGCCTACTGGTGCACGGCGCGAGTCGCCGACCACGTGGGCGACCGCCGCGTCTCCGAGGAGTGCAGGCGGCTCGCGGGGCGATGGCGCGCCGCGTTCGACGAGCGCACCGGCATCCTGCGCGACTCGACGTTCTACGAGGGCACGGCGCACAACTACTCGTTCCGCCTCACGCACGACATGGCGGGGCGGATCGCGCTCGCCGGGGGCGACGACGCGTTCGTCGCGCTGCTCGATGCGTTCTTCGGCTTCGGCGCGGATCCCGTGACGCAGCCGGGCGTCGATCCCTCGCACGACGAGATGGAGGCGGGCTACGCGCTCGGCCGCTTCGAGGGGCTCAACAACGAGCCCGACATGGAGGCGCCGTGGGCGTACATGTACGCGGGCAGGCCCGACCGCACGGCCGAGATCGTGCACGCCGCCCTCCGGCACATGTTCGGCGATGGGCCAGGCGGGCTGCCGGGCAACGACGACTCGGGCGGCCTGTCGTCGTGGGTCGTCTGGGCCTCGCTCGGCATCTTCCCCGTCGCGGGCCAGGACCTGTTCCTCGTGAACGCGCCCGCGTGGCCCGAGGCGACGCTCGCGCTCTCGGGCGGCGTGACGCTCCGGATCGAGGCGGAGGGATTCCGCGCGTCGGCCGCGCCGCAGTTCGTGACGGCCGCCTCGCTCCGCGGCGAGCCGCTCGAGCGCGGCTGGCTCGCCGGATCCGAGCTGCGCCGCGGCGGCGTGCTGCGGCTCACGCTCGCCGACGCCCCCGGATCGTGGGCGACGACCTCCCGTCCGCCGTCGTATCCGTCCGAGGCGGCCGAGGTCACGCGTCGGCTGTGACGGCCGCGTCTTCCATTCGTCACACGGCGTCTCTCTGCGCGTCACATGGCGCTCGTACGCTCATCCCGATACCCCGACCGTGAGGAGCCATCATGCCCCGTCGTCTCGTCATCGTCGTCCGCGCGGATCCCGTGATCTGCGGCCACTCGGGCGAAGCCCGCAACCTCGCGGAGGCCGCGGTCGTGCGCGGCTTCGACGAGGTGCGCATCGTCACGTGGCCGATCGAGCGCCTCGAGCAGGCGGGCCTGCCGCTCAAGCCGCTCGAGACCGTGCTGCCGTACAGCCCTGGCATCACGGTCGAGCGGCCGGGGCCCGTGGGCGACTACAAGGTCGTCGACGGGCGCTACATCGGCGGCCTTGTCGGGCGCCTCGTCGAGCTGTTCACGGACGGCGTGCCGACCGTCGCGATGTCGCTGTACCTCTCGCCGCACACGACGGCCGTGACGGACGCCGTCGAGGTCGCGCGGCGCACGGGGCTGCCCGTCGATGTCACGACGATCGCCGAGGCGGTCGGATCCGACGTCACGAACGTCGTGCGACAGTGCGTCGAAGAAGGCCGCTTCGGCGCGGCCGCGCACGTGCTCGAGGGGTACCTCGCGAGCGACGTGTGCGTCGCCGTGAGCCAGTACACGAAGGACCTCATCGTCGAGGAGGCAGCCCGCCTCGACGCCCTGCGCGGCACGACGTACGCCGCGCGCTGCGCTGACCGGATCGACATCTCGTACCCCGCGATCGACTCGCGCATGTTCCTGGATCTCGACCCCGGCGAGCTCGCCTCGCGCCTCGCGGCGCGCGGGCTCGCCCGCGACGGCTACGTGCTCTACCTGTCGCGCCTCGCCCGCGCGAAGGGCATCGACGACCTCATCGACGGGTTCGCCGCGAGCGCCGCGACCTCGCACACCCTCGTGATCGCGGGCCGCGGGCCGGAAGAGCAGGAGCTGCGGGAGTACGCCGCCGCCTCGCCCGCCGCCGACAGGATCGTGTTCCTCACCGACGTCGACGACGCCGAGAAGCCCTTCCTCTTCGCGGGCGCGGCCGCCTACGTCCTGCCGACGAAGCCGCGCCCCGAGTTCATCGAGACGTTCGGGATCGCGCTCGCCGAGAAGGCGCTCGCGGGCGGCGGGCCGTCGATCACGACGACGACGGGCGGCGTGGGGGAGGCCGTCGGCGACACGGCGCTCATCGTCGACGTCGACAGGCCCGACCAGATCGCCGCCGCGATCGACGAGATCCTCGCGATGTCGCCGCTCGAGCGCGCCGATCTCGAGGCCAGGGCGCGGGCGTTCGCGCTGCAGTTCGACCGCATGGCGGTGTTCGACCGGCTCTTCGACCGGCTCCCGGCCCGCGAGCGGCTCGCGGCCTGAGGCCGACTCGCAATCACCCGTCGAGACATCGCGCCCCGGCCGGTCCGCATCGTCCTATCGTGGAGACCATGACCGTTCCCACCGTCACACTGAACTCCGGACACGACATCCCCCAGCTCGGCTTCGGCGTCTTCCTGGTGCCCGCCGACGAGGCCGAGAAGGCCGTCAGCGACGCCCTCGAGGTCGGCTACCGCCACATCGACACGGCCGCCATCTACAAGAACGAGGAGGGCGTCGGCGCCGCGATCGCGAAGAGCGGCATCCCCCGCGACGAGCTGTTCATCACGACGAAGCTCTGGAACGACCGCCAGTCGGGCGAGCAGCCGCACGACGCGATCCGCGAGAGCCTCGACAAGCTCGGCCTCGAGCGCGTCGACCTCTACCTGACGCACTGGCCGACGCCCGACCACGACACCTACTCGAACGCGTGGCAGAAGCTCATCGAGATCCGCGACGCGGGGCTCGCGACGTCGATCGGCGTCTCGAACCACCTGCCCGAGCACCTCGACCGCATCGTGAAGGACACGGGCGTCGTGCCCGCCGTCAACCAGATCGAGCTGCACCCCGCGTACCAGCAGTCCGACGTGCTCGCCTGGGCCGCCGAGCACGGCACGAAGATCGAGTCGTGGGGCCCGCTCGGCCAGGGCAAGTACCCGCTGTTCGAGAACCCGGCGGTCGCCCAGGCCGCCGAGGCGCACGGCAAGAGCCCCGCGCAGGTCGTCATCCGCTGGCACCTGCAGCGCGGCTTCATCGTGTTCCCCAAGTCGGTCAACCGCAGCCGCATCGAGCAGAACTTCGACGTGTTCGACTTCGAGCTGACCGACGCCGAGATCGCCGGCATCGACGCGATCGACCCGGGCGACGGCTCGGGCCGGGTGGGAAGCCACCCTTCCGAGGTCAACTGATCTCGAGCTGACGCCGACGGCCGCCGCCCTTCCGGGCGGCGGCCGTTCGCGTCACAGGAACCAGGTCGGCAGCCACAGGTGGGCGCGGTAGAGCAGCTCGGGCTCGACCCACCCCGTGCCGAACGGCAGGAAGAACAGCCCCACGGCGAGGAAGGCGGCGAGCACGACCGCGACGGCGGTGCGGCGCACGCCGGCAGCTGCGGCGACGCGCTCCTGCTCGGCCTGGATCTCCTCGAGCGTGGGATCGTCGAGCAGGACGGGCTTCGCGGGCCGCCCGAGGTGCTGCGCGACCACCACGACCGCGAGGATCGCGAACGGCAGCACCGTGATGGCATAGAACGTGAACATCGTGCGATCCGGCAGCAGCAGCCACGGAGCGAAGGTGCCAGCGATCCCCATGAGCACGAACCCGTCGGAACCCGACACGGGCGCGCGCGTGATGAGCGCGCGGACGAGCCGCACGACGAGCCACGCGATCGCGAGCATGCCGCCCCACCACATGACGGGGTTCGGCAGCGCGGCCATGAGCCCGACGCTGCCGTCGGCCTCGGCCGTGCGCTGCATGAGCGTGGGATTGAGCATCGGGATCCACTCGATCGCCGGGCTCGCGTACGTGTGCTCGCTCGTGACGCCCTGGTGGAACGTGAGCACGGCGCGGTGGTAGTTCCAGAGCGCCGCGAGCGGGTTGCTCGACGAGTCGCGGTCGTAGCCGCCCGACGTGACGAGCCAGCCCGTCCAGCTCACGAGGTACGCGACGAGCGCGGGCGGCACGAGCAGGAGGAACGACGCGGGGCCCTGGCGACCGATCGCGGCCTCTGCCCAGCGGGTCACGCCCGCGCGGCGGCGGTCGATCGCGTCGGCGATGACGATCCCGATGCCGAGCGCGGCGAGCGCGTACAGGCCCGACCACTTGACCGCCGACGCGAGGCCGAGCGTCACGCCGGCGGCGAGGATCCACGGCCGCGCCCAGATCGTCGGGCCCGCGACGGGGTCGCCCGCCGCGCCCGCGCGGATCCGTCGCACCATGCCCGGCCGGTCGAGCAGCGCGAACCAGAAGGCGAGCAGCACGAGGAAGGCGAGCTGGGTGTCGAGCAGCGCGACGCGGCTCATCGCGACGGCGAGCGGGTCGACCGCGAGCAGCGCGCCCGCGGCCGTCGCGAGCGCGGGGGAGCCGGTGAGGCGCTTCGCGACGAGGAAGAGGAGCGGGACGAGCAGCGTGCCGACGACCGCGGTCGCGATGCGCCAGCCGACGGGTCCCGTGCCGAAGAGGGCCATGCCGACGCCGATGATCCACTTGCCGAGCGGCGGGTGCGCGACGAAGGATCCCTCGGCCGAGTAGCCGTCGACGTCCCCCGCCTCGAACGCGGGGTTCGGGTCGTCGCCCCACGTGCCCTCGTAGCCGAGGTTCCAGAGCGTCCAGGCGTCCTTGACGTAGTACGTCTCGTCGAACAGCAGCGTCGCGGGCCCGCCGATTCCCGCGAGGCGCACGACCGCCGCGAGGGCCGTGAGTGCCACGGGCACGGCCCAGGGGGCGAGCCGCGCGGCGCGGAAGAGCGTCGAGCGTTCGGTCACACCGCCAGCCTATTCTGAGAGCCATGATCATCCTCGCGGGCACCCCGATCGGCAATCTCGGCGACGCCTCGCGACGCCTCGTGGAGGTGCTCTCCGAGGCGACGACGATCGCGGCCGAGGACACGCGCACGACGCAGCGCCTGCTGCAGGCGCTCGGCATCGCGAACCGGCCGCGGCTGATCCCGCTGCACGACCACAACGAGAAGCGCGTGTCGGCGGAGCTCGTCGAGCGCGCCCGCGACGAGGACGTGCTCGTCCTGAGCGATGCGGGCATGCCGACCGTGAGCGATCCGGGCTACGGGCTCGTCGCGGCGGCCGCGGAGGCCGGCGTCGAGGTGACCGCGATCCCCGGGCCGAGCGCCGTGCTGACGGCGCTCGCGGTGTCGGGGCTGCCGACCGACCGATTCGCGTTCGAGGGGTTCGTGCCGCGCAAGCAGGGCGACAGGGCGCGAGCCTTCGCGGCCGTCGCCGACGATCCCCGCACGCTCGTCTTCTTCGAGGCGCCCTCCCGCACTGCGCAGACGCTCGCCGACATGGCGCTCGCGTTCGGGGCCGACAGGCGGGGCGTCGTGGCGCGCGAGCTGACGAAGCTGCACGAGCAGGTCGTGCGAGGCACGCTCGCGGATCTCGCGGAGTGGGCCGCGGGGGGAGTGCGCGGCGAGGTCGTGCTGGTCGTCGCGGGCGCGGATCCGCGGGGTCTCAGCCTCGACGACGCGCTCGCGCGCGTGGCCGCCCTCGTCGAGCAGGGATCCCGCCTGAAGGACGCGACGCGAGAGGTCGCGCCGGCGGCGGGGATCCCCGCGCGCGAACTGTACGACGCCCACCTCGCGGCGACGAAGCCCGCACGCTGACTCGGGTCGCGCTTCCCGCCGTACATGCCGGTATGTGGGGTCGGTTGCGCGACCTGAACGGGCGGCGGCGGCCGCGGGTCGGCGCCAGGTGCTTCCGGAAGCGTGGGGCGGCGGCTACACCGACGACCGGTGGCACAGTGCGACGGTCGTGCGCGTCCACCCGTGGGGCGCTCGGTGGTCGGTCTGGCGCTGGCACGACGGCGCCGCGTGGCGACCCGAGTGGTACATCAACCTCGAGCGCATCGAGGGCGCGCGCAGCCACGCCGTGACGAGCGCCGAGATCGGCGCGTTCCCCTTCCGCGCCGACTGGACCGCATGGATCCCCGATCCCGACTGGCCGCCCATCTCGCTGCCGCCGGCGTGGGCGGATCCTGCACCGGATCTTCGGGCGCGGTAGGCCCGAGGTTCAGGTCGCAGTTTCTGCCGTACATGCCGGGGGCCGGCCCCGACTCAGGTCGCCCTACGCCAGGGAGTTGTCCGCCAGGATCTCGGCCCAGACCGATTCCATGTGGGCGCGGGAGTGGGCCTCCGCCTCGGCGCCGCGGCCAGCGCTGATGGCGGCCGCGACCGACTCGTGCTCCTCGAGCGTGCCGGCGGCGGG
>JAJUIM010000385.1 GCA_029267645.1 Microbacterium sp. | reverse complement strand
CGGTCGAGGCTCGCGAAGCGCTCGACGTTCTCGTTCGTGCCCGAGACGATGATGAGGTCGTGGTTCGTGACGACCGTGTTGCGCTCGGCGTAGCGGAACGGCTTCGCGGGCGACTTCACGCCGACGATCGTCACCTGGTACTTGCTACGCACGCCCGAGTCGGCGAGCGTCACTCCGCGCAGGAACTTGGGCGGGAACATCTTGGCGAGCACGAAGTCGTCATCGAACCGGATGAAGTCGAGCATGCGCCCGCTCACGAGGTGCGCGACGCGCTCGCCCGCCTCGCGCTCGGGGTAGATGACGTGGTTCGCGCCGACGCGCGAGAGGATCTTGCCGTGCGACTGGCTCGTCGCCTTCGCCCAGATCTGCGGCACCTTGAGATCGACGAGGTTCGCCGTGATGAGCACGGAAGCCTCGATCGAGGATCCCGTCGCGACGACCGCGACGTCGAAGTCCTGCGCCCCGATCTGCTTGAGCGCCTCGATGTTGCGCGCGTCGGCCTGCACCGTGTGCGTCACGCGCTCCGACCACTTCTGCACGAGCGTGAGGTCGGCGTCGACGGCGAGCACGTCGCGGTCGAGGCGGTCGAGTTCGCCCGCGCAGGCGGCGCCGAAGCGGCCGAGTCCGATGACGAGGACCGGCGAGTCGTTGCGGATCGGTTCAACCAACGATCGGCCTTTCGACGGGCAGCGCGTAGTGCTGCGACTGCGAGGTCGCCGCGACGGCCGCGGCGAGTGTGACTGTACCAACGCGCCCCATGAAGATCGTCACCGCCATGACGTAGAGCGCGTGCGTCGGCAGGGTCTCGGTCAGGCCCGTCGACAGGCCGACGGTGCCGAACGCCGAGATGACGTCGAAGAGCACGGTCGCGATGGGGGCGTGCGTGATCTGCGCGATGACGATCGTCGCCAGGGCGACGATCGTCGCGCCCCATGCGAGGACCGCGACGGCGACGCGCTGCACGTCCGACGGGATGCGCCGGCCGAACGCCTGCACCGACTGGCGGCCCTTCGCCTCCGACCACACCGCGAGCGCGAGCACCGCGAGCGTCGTGACCTTGATGCCGCCGGCGGTCGACGCGGATCCGCCGCCGACGAACATGAGCATCGACCCCACGACCATGCCCGATCCGTACAGCTCGCCGATGTCGACGAACGAGAAGCCGCCCGAGCGGGTCATGGTCGACAGGAACAGCGACTGGAAGATCGTGTCGCCGAGGTTCATGGATCCGAACGTGCTCGGGTTGTCGAACTCGAGCGCGAGGAACGCGGCGGCGCCGCCGAACAGCAGCAGTGCGGAGGTGATGAGCGTGAGCTTGACGTGCAGCGACCACGTGCGGGGGCGCAGCAGCGTGGCCCTGTGGGGGTTGACGATGTTGCGCGAGAGCGCGAACAGCACGGGGAAGCCGACGCTGCCGACGAAGACCGCCACCATGATCATCGTCATGAACATGTAGTCGTCCTGGAAGACGTTGATGCCGCCGTCGTTGAGCGTGAAGCCCGTGTTCGTGAATGCCATCGCGGCGTACATGGGCGAGACCCACATCGCCTCGAGCCAGCCGTACTTGGCCGTGACCGAGGGGTAGATCGCGAGGGCGACGATGACCTCGATGATGATGGTCGACAGCGCGACCGTGCGCAGCAGGTGGCCGACCTCGCCGAGCCGCACGGCCTGCGATTCGTTGACGGCGCCGCCGTGCGCGCGGAGCGGGTTCGTGTCGCCCGCCGCGATGAGCTTGGCACGCAGCCCCATGCGCTTCGAGATGATGAGCCCCAGCATCGAGGCGAGGGTGAGCGCCCCCATGCCGCCGATGTTCACGCCGACGAAGATGACGGCCTCGCCGAAGTGCGACCAGTGGGTCGACATGTCGACGCTCGAGAGCCCCGTGACGCAGATCGTCGAGACGGCTGTGAAGAGCGCGTCGACGAGCGGCGTGACGGAGCGGTCGGCCGTCGCGATCGGCAGCGACAGCATCGCGGTCGTCACGAGGATCAGGCCCGCGAAGACCGTGATCGCGAAGCGCGACGGCGAGTGCGTCGTGACGAAGCGGAACCAGTGCCAGATCGACCTCATGATGCGCCTGAGCGCCGCTTCCCCCGGCGCCGCCTGGCTGCCTGGCATCCCCGTGTCGCCTCTCCT
>JAJUIM010000263.1 GCA_029267645.1 Microbacterium sp. | reverse complement strand
CTGCCCGCCGAGCGGATCCAGCGCCTCGGCCGCGAGGACAACTACTGGACGACGGGGCAGCCGGGCCCCGCGGGACCGTGCTCGGAGATCTACTTCGACCGCGGACCTGCGTACGGCCGCGACGGCGGGCCGATCGCCGACGACAATCGGTTCCTCGAGATCTGGAACCTCGTCTTCATGCAGTACGCGATCGACAACGTGAGCTCGAAGACCGAGTTCGACATCGTCGGCGAGCTGCCGCAGAAGAACATCGACACGGGCATGGGCCTCGAGCGCGTCGCCTTCCTCAAGCAGGGCGTCGAGAACATGTACGAGACGGATCAGGTGCGGCCCGTGCTCGACCGCGCGAGCGAGCTGAGCGGCCGCCGCTACGGCGCCGACGCGGGCGACGACGTGCGCTTCCGCGTCATCGCCGATCACGTGCGCTCGTCGCTCATGCTGCTGAGCGACGGCGTCACGCCGTCGAACGAGGGCCGCGGCTACATCCTGCGCCGCCTCATGCGCCGCGCTGTTCGCTCGATGCGCCTGCTCGGCGTCGAGGAGGCGACCTTCCCCGAGCTGTTCGCCGCCTCGCGTGACGCCATGAAGTCGGTGTATCCCGAGCTCGAGACCGACTGGCAGCGCATCTCGAACTACGCGTTCGCGGAGGAGGAGACCTTCCTGCGCACGCTCTCGGCGGGATCGACGATCCTGGACACGGCCGTCGAGAAGGCGAAGGGCGAGGGCGAGCGCACGCTGGGCGGCGACCAGGCCTTCCTGCTGCACGACACGTACGGCTTCCCGATCGACCTCACGCTCGAGATCGCGGAGGAGGCCGGGCTCGGCGTCGACCGCGACGCCTTCGACGGCCTCATGCGCGCTCAGCGCGAGCGCGCGAAGGAGGACGCGAAGTCGCGCAAGCGCACGATCGCCGACGTGAGCGTCTACCGCGAGTTCCGCGCGGCGGGCGAGACGGCGTTCCTCGGCTACGACCAGCTCGTCCACGAGACGCGCGTGCTCGGCCTCATCGTCGACGGCGCGTCGGTCGACCGCGCGGCTGCCGGCCAGGTCGCCGAGGTGATCCTGCCCGAGACGACGCTGTACGCCGAGTCGGGCGGCCAGGTCGCCGACAAGGGCACGATCACGGGCAGCGGGTTCGAGCTCGACGTCCTCGACGTGCAGCGGCCGGTGCCCGGGCTCGTGAGCCACACCGTGCGCGTGCACTCGGGCGAGGTCGCCGTGGGCGACGCCGCCACGACGGTCGTCGACGAGCTCAACCGCCGCGAGGCGCAGCAGGCGCACTCCGCGACGCACCTCGTGCACGCGGCCCTGCGCGACACCCTCGGAGCGGGCGCGACGCAGTCGGGATCGCTCAACCGCGCCGGCTACCTCCGCTTCGACTTCTCGTGGGGCCAGGCGCTCTCGGACGCCACGAAGTCCGAGATCGAGGAGATCGCGAACCGCGCGATCGGCGAGAACCTCGAGGTGACGACCCGCGTGATGTCGCTCGACGATGCGAAGGCCGCGGGCGCCATGGCGCTGTTCGGGGAGAAGTACGGATCCGAGGTGCGCATGGTCGACATCGGCGGCCCGTGGTCGCGAGAGCTCTGCGGCGGCACGCACGTCGCGCGCTCGTCCGAGATCGGCCTCATCTCGCTCACGGGCGAGTCGTCGGTCGGATCCGCGAACCGCCGCGTCGAGGCGCTCGTGGGCCGCGACGCCTTCCGCGACCTCACGGCCGAGCGCGCGCTCGTGACGCAGCTCACGAGCCAGCTGAAGACGCCGCGCGATCAGCTCGCGAACCGCATCGCCGAGCTGAGCGCGAACCTCAAGCAGGCAGAGAAGCGCATCGCGCAGTTCGAGGCGCAGCGCCTGCAGCAGCGCGTGCCTGAGATCGCGCAGGCCGCCTCGCCCGTCGGGCGCCTGACCCTCGTCGCCGAGTCGGTCGGCGAGGTCGGATCCGCCGACGACGTGCGCACGCTCGTCACGCAGGTGCGCGAGCGCCTCGCGTCCGAGGCCGCCGTCGTCGCGCTCATCGGCACGGCGGGCGGTCGTCCCGTGGTCGTCGTCGCGACGACCGAGCGCGCCCGCGAGCTCGGCGCACAGGCCGGCGCGCTCGTCAAGGTCGCGACCGCGGCGCTCGGCGGAGGCGGCGGCGGCAAGCCCGACCTCGCGCAGGGCGGCGGACAGGATCCCGCGGCGATCCCCGCGGCTCTCGAGGCCGTGCGCAGCGCGGTGGAGGCGCTGTCGGCGTGATGGACGGCTTCCGACGCGGCGTGCGGCTGGGGATCGACGTCGGCAGGGCCCGCGTCGGGGTCGCGCGCTGCGACCCCGACGGCATGCTCGCCGTGCCCGTCGAGACGGTGCCGCGAGACGACGCGTCGGTCGCGAGGATCCGCGAGATCGCGCACGAGTTCTCGCCGATCGAGATCGTCGTAGGTCTGCCCGTGAACATGCGCGGCGAGGACACGCCCTCGACGACCGATGCGCGCGAATTCGCGGCCGAGGTCGCCCGGGCGGTGCCTGACGCGCCCGTGCGGCTCGTCGACGAGCGGCTGAGCACCGTGAGCGCGCACACGGCGCTGCGGCAGTCGGGCCGGTCGCAGAAGAAGTCGCGCGGCGTCGTCGACCAGGTCGCCGCCGTCGTGTTCCTGCAGCACGCGATCGACACTGAGAAGCGCACGGGGCGGGCACCGGGGGAGATGCTCGCCGAAGACGACGATGTGAACGGACGATGATGACCTCTCCGCAGTCCCCCGACGGCCGGCCGCTTACGCGGCGCGAACTCCGCGAGCGACTGGAACGCGCGCGCCAGCAGGCGGCCGAGCGCGCCGCGGCCGCTGCGCCCGAGGCGGCTCCGAGCGAGGCGCCCGCCGCCGACGACGCGAAGACGACGGCGCTGCCGACCGCCGCACCGGCGCCCGATGCCTCCGCGACGCCGTCGCCTACCGCGGAGCCGGCACGCGAGGCCTCGCCCGCCGCGGCGGCCGAGCCGCGCACGCGCCCCATCCAGGGCGTGCCGCGCCGCCGCCCGACGCCCCCGTCGACCCCGCCCGCGGGTGAGGGCCAGGGCCACGACGCCGCGCTGCACGACCTGCTGTCGGCCGACGAGCAGCCCGCACCGCGCCAGAAGAAGCGGCGCGGCGGCGCGATCGTCGTGATCGTCATCATCCTCGCGCTCATCGCCGCGCTCATCGGCGGCGGCGTGTGGGCGGT
>JAJUIM010000291.1 GCA_029267645.1 Microbacterium sp. | reverse complement strand
CTTTCATTCTATCGCCGAAGCGCCCACCTAGGCTAGGTGTGTGCCGACCCCTCACGACATCATCACAGAGATCTCCGAGCGGCTGGAGAAGTTCGTCGACGCGCGGGCGGCCGAGCTGCGCGCGGACCCCGTGTTCGCGGCGAACGGAGGGGCGGATCCCATCGCGGATCTCGTCGTGCGACACGCCCGCGACGCGGTGCGGGGCGGCAAGCGGCTGCGTGCGCGCTTCGCCTACTGGGGCTGGCGCGCCGCGACGCGAGATGCGGGCGATCCTCCCGCGAACGTCACCGACCTCGGCGCGGCGCTCGAGGTGTTCCAGGCCGCCGCGCTCGTGCACGACGACATCGTCGACAACTCCGACACGCGCCGCGGGCGCCCGTCGAGCTGGCGGGCGCTCGAGGGGGCGCACCGCGATGCGGGGTGGTCGGGAGACGCGGAGGCGTTCGGGCGCGCGGGCGCCGTGCTGCTGGGCGATCTGCTGCTCGGCTGGAGCGACGACCTCTTCGAGCAGGCGCTCGCCGATGCGCCGTCCGCCGCGCTCACACGAGACCTGTACGCGCGCATGCGCCGCGACGTCACGCTCGGCCAGTTCCTCGACGTCGCGGAGGAGGCGGCCTGGCCCACGACCCCCGACGCGGAGCATGCCGACAGGGCGATTCGCATCGCCGTGCTCAAGTCGGCGCGCTACAGCGTGCAGCAGCCCATGCTGCTCGGCGCGGCGCTCGGCGGCGCGGAGGCGGCCGTGAGCGACGCGCTGGCGCGAGTCGGCCACCCGCTGGGGCTCGCCTTCCAGCTGCGCGACGACGTGCTCGGCGCCTTCGGGGATCCGGCCGTCACGGGCAAGCCTGCTGGCGACGACCTCCGCGAGGGCAAGCGCACGATGCTCGTCGCGTATGCGCGCGAGGGAATGGATCGCGACGCGCGCGCGGACTTCGACGCGCGGCTCGGCGCGTCGGACCTCTCCCCCGGCGAAATCGCGGCGATGCAGGAGACGGTGCGCGCCTCGGGCGCCCTCGACCGTGTCGAGCGGATGATCGCGGACAGCGCCGAGGCGGCGAACGCGGCGATCGAGGCGGCGGCCTTCGACGCGGCGACCGACGAGGAGCTGCGCGCGCTCGTCTCCGCGACGACCGTGCGGTCGGCGTAGCCTCAGGCGAGTGCCGCGGCGACGCGGCGGACCTCCGCCTTGCGACCCGCGACGAGCGACTCGATCGGCGGGTGGCCGAGCTCGGGCTCGTCCGAGAAGAGCCAGGTGATGATCTCCTCGTCGTCGAAGCCTGCGTCCTGCAGCAGGATCACCGTGCCGCGCAGCGAGGGCAGCGGACGGTCGCCGTCGAGGAACACGGCGGGCACGACGCGGATCCCGTCACGCCGCACGGCGATGAGGTACCGCTCGTCGAAGAGGCGGTTCACGCGTCCCGGCGTCTCGCCGAGGCGCTCGGCCACGTCGGGGACCGTGAGCCACTCGATCGTCGGGCCGTCGGCAGGAGCGTCAGCAGTCACGTTCCGATTCTCTCACGCCCTGCGCTTCAGTCACACGAGTCACATCCGTTACTCACGCCACTTTCGTTATCAGCAGTTGACACCGTTACCTATCCGTGACAGCGTTTTCGACATGCCGATGTGTGTGATCGGCCGAACCTGAGGGAGAACTCGATGGCCCGCTACAGCCGTGCCCTGACCATCGGCCCTGTCGCCGTGACCGGCGCAGTCGCTCTATCGCTCGGAGGCGTCCCCGCGGTCGCCGACGAGCCCGACGCTCGATTCATGCCGCGCACCCACCCGGACCGTCCGACGACGGACACGCCGGAGGCCGCGACGCTCCCCGTCTCCGCGCCAGAGGGCCACGCGTCCGGCGCGGCCGGCGTGTCGACCTACACCGTCAAGCCGGGCGACACCGTCACGGCGATCGCGATCCGCCACGGACTGCGCACGATCGACCTGCTGAACTGGAACAACCTCGGCTGGACGAGCATCATCATGCCCGGCGACGAGCTCACGCTGCGCGCCGATTCGCCGGCGCCGCGCCCCGACAACGGCCCCGACGACAGCGGCGCATCGGGCGGATCCGTGCACACGGTCGTCGCGGGCGACACGCTCTGGTCGATCGGCCAGCGATACGGCGTCACGGTCGCAGCGCTCACCGACGCCAACGACCTCGGCGCCGCAGCCGTCATCTTCCCCGGCCAGAAGCTCGACATTCCCGGTGCGGGCGAGGGCGAGTCGGGCGGCGGTTCGGGCGACCAGGGTCAGCCTGCCGCACCCGAGGAGAACGCCTCGTCGAGCTACACCGTCAAGGCGGGCGACACGCTCTGGTCGATCGCCGCGGCGCACGACCTCTCGGTCGACGAGCTGCTGAGCCTCAACGACCTCAACGCGTCGTCGATCATCTACCCCGGTCAGGACCTCGTCGTCCGCGGCTCGGCGCCCGAGCCGTCGCCGGCTCCCGCGCCCAGCGAGGGCGGCTCGATCTACGACTCCCCCACCTACGACCTGCAGGCCACGCTGAACGCGCCGCAGGCCGAGAACGCAAGCCTCATCATCAGCGTGGGCCGCTCGCTCGGCGTGTCCGACCAGGGCATCGCCATCGCGCTCGCGACCGCGATGGTCGAGTCGGGCCTGCGCAACCTCGACTGGGGCGACCGCGACTCGGTCGGCCTCTTCCAGCAGCGTCCCAGCTCGGGCTGGGGCAGCGCCGACGAGCTCGTCGACCGCGGCATCGCGACCGAGCGGTTCTTCCTGGGCCACGAGGACGGGTCGACGCGCGGCCTGCTCGACATCTCGGGCTGGGAGAGCATGGGCTTCGGCGACGCGGCGCAGGCCGTGCAGATCTCGGCGTTCCCCGACCGGTACGACCGCTGGCGCGTCGCGGCCTACGGCTGGCTCGCGCAGCACGGG
>JAJUIM010000035.1 GCA_029267645.1 Microbacterium sp. | reverse complement strand
TTCCGCGCGCCACGATACAAGGAGAACGACCATGGCCGTCGTCACCATCCGCCAGCTGCTCGACAGCGGCGTGCACTTCGGACACCAGACCCGCCGGTGGAACCCGAAGGTCAAGCGCTTCATCCTCACGGAGCGCAGCGGCATCCACATCATCGACCTGCAGCAGTCGCTGTCGTACATCGATAGCGCCTACGACTTCGTCAAGGAGACCGTTGCCCACGGCGGCACGATCCTCTTCGTCGGCACGAAGAAGCAGGCCCAGGAGGTCCTCGCGGAGCAGGCGACCCGCGTCGGCCAGCCCTACGTCAACGAGCGCTGGCTCGGCGGCCTGCTGACCAACTTCCAGACCGTCTCGAAGCGCCTCGCTCGCATGAAGGAGCTCGAGGAGCTCGACTTCGACGACCCCGCCGCCTCGGGCTTCACGAAGAAGGAGCTGCTGCTCAAGAAGCGCGAGCTCGACAAGCTGCACAAGTCGCTCGGCGGCATCCGCAACCTCACGAAGACGCCCTCGGCCCTCTGGGTCGTCGACGCCAAGCGCGAGCACCTCGCGATCGACGAGGCGAAGAAGCTGGGCATCCCGGTGATCGGCATCCTCGACACGAACGTCGACCCCGACGACCTCGCCTACCCGATCCCCGGCAACGACGACGCGATCCGCTCGGTCTCGCTGCTGACGCGCATCATCGCCGACGCCGCGGCCGAGGGCCTGCAGCAGAAGCACAACCCTGAGGGCGACGCCGAGGCCGAGCCCCTCGCCGAGTGGGAGCGCGAGCTCCTCGAGCAGGGCGGCCAGGAGGAGACCCCGGCCGCCGACGAGAAGCCGGCCGAGGCCCCCGCAGCCGAGTGACCGTCGCGAGGGCGGGTGTCGACACGGCACCCGCCCTCGTTCTCGGCGACGCACATCGCCGACACCCACACCACCGAAACCTCCGGTCCACCACCGATACCAAGGGGAACCCAACTCATGGCAAACGTCAGCATCGCCGACATCAAGACGCTGCGTGAGCAGCTCGGCACGGGCATGGTCGACACGAAGAAGGCACTCGAGGAGGCCGAGGGCGACCTCGACAAGGCCATCGAGATCCTGCGCCTCAAGGGCGCGAAGGGCAACGCGAAGCGCGCCGACCGCGCCGCGACCGAGGGCCTCGTCGCCGCCGTCGAGAACGACGGCCGGGCCACGCTCATCGAGCTCGCCTGCGAGACCGACTTCGTCGCGAAGAACGACAAGTTCATCGCGCTCGCCGACAAGATCCTCGCGGCCGTCGCCGCGGCCGGCTCGACCACGGTCGAGGACGCGCTGAAGGTCGACATCGACGGCAAGAGCGTCGAGCAGACGATCTCCGACGAGGCGGCCGTCATCGGCGAGAAGATCGAGCTGCGCAACGTCTCGACCCTCTCGGGCGACGCGTTCCAGATCTACCTGCACAAGACGAGCAAGGACCTGCCCCCGCAGGTCGGCGTCGTCGTCGCCTACTCGGGTGACGACGCCGAGACGGCTCGCTCGATCGCGCAGCACATCTCGTTCGCCGCGCCGCAGTACCTCACGCGCGACGAGGTGCCGGCCGACGTCGTCGAGAAGGAGCGCGAGATCGTCACCGAGATCTCCCGCAACGAGGGCAAGCCCGAGGCAGCTCTGCCGAAGATCGTCGAGGGCCGCGTGAACGCCTTCTTCAAGCAGGTCGTCCTGCTCGACCAGCCCTACGCGAAGGACAACAAGCTGTCGATCCAGAAGGTCGCCGACGACGCGGGGATCTCGATCTCCGGCTTCGCGCGCTTCAAGGTCGGCGCGTAAGTCCGAGGCAGTGCACCCAGAAGGCCCGGTCCCGCACAAGCGGGGCCGGGCCTTCTCGCACCCGCCGGGCCGCGCGTCCAGGGATGTCGTGGCCATCTGCGGTAGCGTGGAAACACTGCCTGTCCAGGCCCGAGAGGAAGACTTCACCGTGACCAGCGACGCCCCTGCATCCCGACGCCGTGTTCTGCTCAAGCTCTCGGGGGAGGCGTTCGGAGGAGGCCAGCTCGGCGTCGCTCCGGGCGTCGTGAGCGAGATCGCACGCGCGATCGCCGAGGCAGCCGAGACCGTCGAGGTCGCGATCGTCGTGGGCGGCGGCAACTTCTTCCGCGGCGCCGAGCTCTCGAAGAGCGGCATGGAGCGCTCGCGCGCCGACTACATGGGCATGCTCGGCACGACGATGAACGCCCTCGCGCTGCAGGACTTCCTCGAGCAGGCCGGTACGTCGACGCGCGTGCAGTCGGCGATCGAGATGCGCCAGGTCGCCGAGCCCTACATTCCGCGTAAGGCCGAGCGCCACCTCGAGAAGGGCCGTGTCGTCATCTTCGGCGCCGGCGCGGGCCTGCCGTATTTCTCGACCGACACGGTCGCAGCCCAGCGCGCCCTTGAGATCCGCGCCGACGAGGTGCTCGTCGCGAAGAACGGCGTCGACGGCGTGTACTCGGCCGACCCGCGGCTCGACCCGACCGCCGAGAAGCTCGACCACGTCACCTACGGCGACGCGCTCGTCAAGGGCCTCAAGGTCGTCGACTCGACCGCGCTCAGCCTCTGCATGGACAACGGCATGAACATGCGCGTGTTCGGCATGGAGCCCGCGACGAACATCACGCGCGCGCTCCGCGGCGACCGCATCGGCACGAGCGTCACGCTCTGACGCGCCGCGCCCGCAGCGTCTCCGGGCAGGCTCGCGCCTGCGAATAGAATCGAATGCACGCACCAACGAATGGAGCCCCCGTGATCGCCGACGTTCTGGCAGAAGCAACGAGCCGCATGGATCGCGCCGTCGAGGCCGCGAAGGAGGACTTCGCGACCGTGCGCACCGGGCGTGCGAACCCGCAGCTGTTCCAGAGGCTCCTCGTCGACTACTACGGCTCGCCCACGCCGCTGCAGCAGCTCGCGTCGCTCGCGAACCCCGAGGCCCGCACGCTCGTCATCACGCCCTACGACAAGTCGGCGCTCACGTCGATCGAGCAGGCCATCCGCGACATGCCGAACCTCGGCGTGAACCCGTCGAACGACGGCGCGGTCGTGCGAGTGACGATGCCCGAGCTCACGGAGGAGCGCCGCAAGGAGTACGTCAAGCTCGTGCGCGGCAAGGCCGAGGACGCGCGCGTGCGCGTGCGCGGCATCCGCCGCCAGGTGAAGGACGACCTCGCCGACCTGAAGGACGAGATCGGCGAGGACGACGTCGTGCGCGGAGAGAAGGAGCTCGACGCGCTCACGAAGAAGCACGTCGACCTCATCGACGAGGCGCTCTCGCACAAGGAAGCCGAGCTCCTCGAGGTCTGATGGTGACAGGCGCGCCCGAACGCGACCGGCAGCAGCGCGACGACGACGCGGCTGCGGATCCCGCGCGCCCCGACACGGGGCACGCGTCGCTGCACGATCGCATGGATCGCGCGCGCGACGACTTCGAGAACCGCGTCGACAGGGCGCGTGAGCAGTTCGACGCGACGAACGCGCGCATCAAGAAGCGCACGGGCCGCGACCTCATCGCGGCGATCGGCGTCGGCGTCCTCGCCGCGGCCATTGTGCTCGCGTCGCTGCTCTTCGCCAAGTGGGGCTTCGCGATCCTCGCCGTGGGCATCGCGGGGCTCGGCGTCTTCGAGCTCTCCCGCGCGCTGCAGGCCCGCGGCAGGCGCATCGACCTCGCGCCGCAGCTGATCGGCAGCACGATCATGATCGCGGCGGCGTTCTGGTTCCCCGACGCCGTGCAGTGGACGGCGCTGTTCGTCTCGCTGTCACTCATCGTCGTCTGGCGCGTCGTCGCGCAGATGTCGGCGCGCGACGGGCGCGTGTTCGCGTCGATCTTCAGCGACATCATCGTCGGCTCGTTCATCACGATCTACGTGCCGTTCCTCGCGAGCTCGGCGCTCGTCCTGCTGCGCCAGGACGGCGGCGAGATGTGGGTCATCTCGTTCCTGCTCGTCGTCGTCGCGGGCGACACGGCCGCGTACGCGACGGGGCTCACGTTCGGCAAGCGCAAGATGGCGCCGCGCATCAGCCCCGGCAAGACGTGGGAGGGCTTCATCGGCGCCGCGATCGTCGCGGTCATCGCGGGCGCCCTCGCGGCCGAGCTCCTGCTCGGCGTGCCCTGGTGGGGCGGCGTGCTCTTCGGCCTCGCCCTGCTCGGGTCCGCGACGATGGGCGACCTCGCAGAATCGATGATCAAGCGCGATCTCGGCATCAAGGACATGAGCTCGTGGCTGCCCGGCCACGGGGGCGTGCTCGACCGACTCGACAGCATCCTGCCGTCGGCCGTCGTCGCGCTCGCGATGTTCCAGCTCCTGTCGCCCCTGGCCTGATCCCCGACGTCCGGAGACGAATGAGCAACGACAGCACCCACCCGCCGTTCACGCGCGTCGCGAAGCGGCGCCGCGGCTACGATCCCGAGTCGGTCGACGCCTTCATCGACAGGGCGCGGGCCTCGTTCGCGAGCGGCGGCGGCGTCACGAGCGACGATCTGCGCACGGCCTCGTTCCCGCTCGTGCGCGGAGGCTACGACATCGCGAACGTCGACACGGTTCTCGCGAGGCTCGAGGACGCGTTCGCGGCCCGCGAGCGCGACGCGCGGATCCGAGAGGTCGGGCCGGACGCGTGGGTCTCGTCGGCGCGGGCCGAGGCGCAGGAGCTGCTCGCGCGCCTCAGCCGCCCCAAGGGGGAGCGCTTCGACCGCGTGAGCTGGCACCGCATGGGCTACTCGGTCGCCGAGGTCGACGCCGTGGCGTCGCGCATCGCGCGCTACTTCTCGGACGGCGACCCGGTCACGCCGGACCAGGTGCGGCAGGCGGCCTTCCACCCGCAGCGCGGCGGCTACCGCGAGGAGCAGGTCGACGCCGTGCTCGACGCGGCCGTGCGCATCGTCCTCGCCGTTCGCTGACTTTTCTCGCGATGCAGGCGATCCACATGTCACGTTCGGGTAACAGTCGGGTAGACTCGGACGCACTGTGACTCCTGAGAACTCCGATCGCCGCCCCATGACTCGGCGCGAGGCCCGCGCAATCGAGCGCTCCGCCGTCGCCGAGGGCCGACGCACCCAGCGCACCGCAGCAACCGCCGACCGTCGCCGGTCGCACTCGACCCCGAAGGGCTGGGGCGCGCGCCGCGCAGTCGTGGCCGTCTTCGGCAGCGTCGCGGCCGTCGGCTTCCTCGCCGCGTCGCTCGCGCCCGTCGTGACGCCGCAGATCGCCGAGGCGAACCAGGATCCCTCGCAGTCGACCTACGCGACGGCCGCCGACGAGGCGCAGCTGTTCGCCGCCACGGAGAAGGGCGGCTCGCTCGCCGCCCTCGCGACCGTGAGCTACGAGGCAGAGCTGCGCACGCCCACGCCGACCCCGACGCCCACCGCGACGGCCGACGCCGACGGCGAGCCGGCCGACGCGCCCGCCGAGGGCGGGGAGAGCGGCGAGGCGCTGCCGGCGCCGTACCAGCCGCCCGCGCCGTACTCGGGAGGCGGCGCGCCGGCCGAGTGGATGGCGGCGGCGGGCATCGCCGAGTCCGACTGGACCTTCGTCGACTACATCGTGAGCCGCGAGAGCGGCTGGAACCCCAACGCGACCAACGCCGGATCGGGCGCGTGCGGCCTCGTGCAGGCGCTGCCCTGCAGCAAGGTGCCTGGCAACGGGTACGACCCCGTCGACAACCTGCGCTGGGCCAACGGCTACGCCACGGGCCGCTACGGCAGCTGGGCGAGTGCGTACGCCTTCTGGACCGCCAACCACTGGTGGTAAGGGGGCGATCCGGTCATGGGTCGCTCGCGTCGACGCCGGCCGGAGCGCCGGAATCCTGACACCTCGCTCGACCGCCTCATCTCGGGCTGGCGGCGCACGGAGCTGCGCCGCGGCGTCGAGTGGAGCGTGCAGCCGATCGGGCCGGGCCGGTCCGACAAGCCCTACACGTGCCCCGGGTGCTCCAGGCAGATCGAACCGGGCACGGCGCACGTCGTGACGTGGCGCGAGGACGGCGTGATGGGCCCGCGCGCGGACCTCGAGGCGCGCAGGCACTGGCACACCCACTGCTGGAACATCTACTGACGAGGAGCACCTGCCCGTGGAGATCCGTGGAGCGACCGTCCTTCCCGCGCGGCGCGAGGAGATCGAGCTGCGCACGTCAGACGGGTTGACGCTCGTCGGCGAGCTGGCGCTGCCCGAGACGCGCGATCCCGTCGCGACGCTCGTGACGCTGCACCCGCTGCCGACGCACGGCGGGTTCATGGACTCCCACATCATCCGCAAGGCGGCCGCGCGGCTGCCCGCGCTCGCGGATCTCGCGGTGCTGCGCTTCAACACGCGCGGCACGAGCTCGCCGCGCGGCACGAGCGAGGGCGAGTTCGGCGACGGCGTCACGGAGCGCGCAGACGTCGACGCCGCCATGGCGTTCGTCGAGGAGCGCGGCCTGCCGCACCCGTGGCTCGTCGGCTGGTCGTTCGGCACCGAGCTCACGCTCAAGCACGGCCGCGGCCACGACATCGAGGGCGCGATCCTGCTGTCGCCGCCGCTGCGCCGCACGACGCCCGAGGAGCTCGCGGAGTGGGCAGGGGATCCGCGCCCGCTCGTCGCGCTGATCCCCGAGTTCGACGACTTCCTGCGGCCCGCGGAGGCGCGCGAGAAGTTCGCCGCCGTGCCGCACGCGCGCCTCATCGAGGTCGCGGGGGGTAAGCACCTGTGGGTCGGCGAGACGCAGACGCGCCGCGTGCTCGACGAGATCACGGCGATCGTGAACCCGGCGGCCTCGCCGCTGCCGACCGAGTGGCCGGCCTGAGCGGGCGGCGCGCCTGAACGGGCCTCGGGTCAGCGCGCGTTCATGCGCGGGATGAGCACCTGGCGGTAGACGATGAGGATGCTCGCCGCGACGGGGATCGCGATGAGCGCGCCCAGCAGGTTCAGCAGCGCGCCGCCCGCGAGCGCAGCCACGACGACGACGCCGCCGGGGACCGAGACCGCGCGGCTCATGATGCGCGGCGACAGCACGTACGCCTCGATCTGCATGTAGACGAGGTAGTAGATGGCCGCGATGAGCGCCGTCGTCGTGTCGCCCACGCCGGGGATGAGGCAGACGAGCACGATGATCGTGGATCCGCTCACGGTGCCGACGAGCGGGATCATGGATCCGAGGAAGGCGATCACGGCGAGCACCATCGCGAAGGGCGCGTCGATGATCGCGAGGAAGATCGCGCTCAGCACGCCGTTCGTCGCCGCGAGCGTCACCTGGCCCATGACGTAGTAGCCCACCGAGTCGGTGATCTGCTCGGCGATGTGCACGAAGCCGTCGCGCTTCGACGCGGGCACGACCTGGTAGATCGCGCTCTTCAGCGACGGCGTCGACGCCGTGAGGTAGATCGTCAGGATGAGGATGATGAGCGCGCCGAAGAGGCCGTTCGCGACGCCGAAGGTCACGTTCACGAGGCTCTCACTGATCGAGAAGATGTTGCTAGTCAGCCAGTCGTTCAGGGCGTCGATGAGCACGTTGACGTCGAGGTTCGGGAACGTCGATCCGATCCACTCCTCGGCGTTGGCCTGCCAGTCCGAGCGATTGAGCGTGAGGGTGATGCGCCGCACGAGCTGCGAGACCTGCTCGATGAGCACGGGGATGATGATGAGCAGGATCCCGACGAAGACGGTGAGCACGCCCACGATCGCGATGAGGACGGCCGACCAGCGCGGCAGCCGCCTGCGCTCGAGCCACGAGACGACGGGGTCGAGGCCGAGCGAGATGAACAGCGCCGTGCCGACGTAGAGCAGCACGGTCGACAGCGACTGCACGCTCTGCAGCAGGATGTACGCCAGCCCCACGCCGAGGGTGGCGATGAAACCCAGGCGGAACGGGTTGTGGATCTTCATGGATCTCCTGCGTGCGTCAGCGCGGTGCGGCCGATGGTCACAGCCGAGGCTACCGGCGTGCGCGTCCGAGGAGCGTCCATGACGCGGATCGGCGAGGTATCCGAGACTCTCAGGAGTCGTCGTTAGTCTGGGAGATCCGTGACGTCGGGGTGCTCGCCTCCGACGCGAAACCGAGGAGAGTTGATCCGTGCGATTTGTCTGGGCGGTCGTCGCCTTCCTGGCGGCCGTAGGGCTCATCGGAGCCGGAGTCGCGCAGCTGACGGTGCTGCGGGGACCCGACACGATCACGAGCCAGATCGCGGCTCCCGACGAGGAGCTGCCGTACACGGTCGTCGATGCCGAGGTGCTGACGGCGCATCCGGGCCAGCAGGAGCTGACCGCGACGGGCGCCGACGGCGAGATCTTCGTCGCCTACGGGCGCACCTCCGACATCCAGGCCTGGCTCTCGGACACCGAGTACAACCACGCCACGCTCGCGGGCGGCGAGGACGAGGGCGGTCAGGCGCAGGTGTCCGTCGACGTCGTGGAGCCGACGAACGAGTACGCCGACACGGGCGACCGCGTGTGGTGGAACCCGCGCGACTCCGACCTGTGGGTCGAGCAGATGACGGCCGAGGGTGAGTTCCAGGACAGCTTCACGCTGCCCGAGGGCATGAGCCTGCTGTTCGCGACCGACGGCACCGAACCCGCGCCGAGTGATATCACGGTGACGTGGAAGACCGACGTCACGACCCCGTGGGCGGGTCCGCTCATCGCGGCCGGCTGCGTCGCGCTGTTCGTGGGCCTCATCCTCTGGATCCTCGGCTTCGTGCACCTGCGCCGCAGGCGCGGTCCGCGCCGCAAAGGCCCGCAGCAGCAGAAGCGCGCGAACGGCAGGAAGGGGCGCGGACAGATCGAGCCGACCACGAAGACGACCGACGGCGGCACCCGCTCGCGCCAGGCGCACGCTCAGGCGCGTCGACGGGCGCTGCTCGGGATCCCCGCGCTCGCCGTCGGCGGCGCCGTGCTCGCGGGCTGCTCGCCCTCGGCCTGGCCCGACTTCTCGAGCGACCCGACCGCGACGCCGACGCCCGTGCCGAGCGAGGGCGCCGAGACCGAGACGCCCGCGCTCACTGACGCGCAGGCGCAGCGCATCGTCGACTCGATGGTGCAGGTCATGGCCGACGCCGACGAGAACGCCGACGCCGAGATGGGGGAGAAGCGCCTGTCGGGCGCTGCCCTCGAGATGCGCAAGACGGCGTACGAGATCCGCGGCGACGTCGACGACTGGAAGGTCCCGACCCCGCTCGAGCAGGGCCCCGTCAGCGTGTTGCTGCCGCAGGCCAACGACGGTTGGCCGCGCACGGCCCTCATGGTCGTGGGCGACGCCGAGTCGGAGACGACGCCGACGATCCTCATCGCGACGCAGCCGAGCCCCTGGGAGACCTACAAGATCTCGTACATGGGATCGATCAGCGCGAACACCGAGCTGCCCGAGCTCGCGCCCGCCTGGCTGGGCGCCGCGCTCGTGCCGCCGGACTCGTCGTTCCTGCAGGTCGCGCCCGAGGACCTCGCGGCGGCCTACGCCGATGTGATCGGCAAGGGCGAGGACAGCGAGTACGCCGAGCTGTTCGACCTCGAGAACGATCCGTTCCGCACGGCGCTCGAGGACAAGCGCACGCAGACGCGCGACACGTTCAACGAGACGGCCGAGGGCACGGCCGAGATCACGTTCGACCAGGCGGCGGGCGACACCGACCCCGTCTCGCTGGCGACGTTCAACTCGGGCGCGATCGTGGCCGTCTCGCTCAGCGACAGCGAAACGCTGAAGCCGACCGAGGAGGACGGGGTCATCAAGGTGCCCGAGGCGCCCGAGATCCAGCACTTCATCGGCGAGGAGGAGACCGAGACCGGTCTCACGACGACGTACGACGCGCAGCTGTTCTTCTCGGTGCCCGCCAAGGCCTCCGAGGAGCCGATCCGCGTGCTCGGGTTCTCCTACGCGCTCTCGGGCAGCGAGCTGCTGCCCGAGGAGGACGCGGGAGAATAGATCCCGTTCGCTCTCGACCCATACGAAAGGTGATCGATGTCTGACGCCTCTCTCGGCTCCGCTCTGCGCGGCGCCGTCGACCTCTCTTCGCTCCGCAATCGTCCTGCGTCGCCACAGGCGCCCGCGGGAGGGCAGTCCGCCGATCCGGCGACGGCCGTGGGCAGCGCCCCCGACGTCGTGATGGAGGTCTCCGACCAGTCGTTCGGCCGGGTCATGGAGCTGTCGCAGCAGGTGCCCGTCGTGGTCGACCTGTGGTCGCCGCGCAGCGACGCGAGCGCCCAGCTCGGGCCCGTGCTCGAGAAGGTCGTGCGCGACCTCGCGGGCCGCCTCGTGCTCGCGCGGGTCGACGCCGACCAGAACCCGCAGATCGTGCAGGCGTTCCAGGCGCAGCAGGTGCCGTTCGTCGTCGCGGTCGTGGGCGGCCGCCCCGTGCCGCTGCTTGACGGCCTCGCGCCCGAGGATCAGGTGCGCCAGCTCTTCGACCAGCTGCTGCAGGTCGCCGCGCAGGCGGGCGTGACGGGCACGATCGCCGTCGAGCAGTCCGAGGGCGACGCGCCCGCCGAGCCCGCGCTGCCGCCGCTGCACCAGGAAGCGTTCGACGCGATCCAGCGCGGCGACTACCCCGCGGCGATCGCGGCGTACGAGCAGGCGCTCAAGGAGAACCCGCGCGACGCCGATGCGTCGGCGGGCCTCGCGCAGGTGCGCCTGCTCGATCGCGTGCAGGGCGCCGATCTGCAGGCCGCGCGCCAGGCCGCGGCCGACGCGCCCGAGGACGTCGACGCGCAGTTCGCGGTCGCCGACCTCGACATGGCGGGCGGGCACGTCGACGACGCGTTCGCGCGCCTGCTCGACCTGTTCGGCGCCGTGCAGGGCGACGAGCGCACGCGCGTGAAGGATCGGCTGATCGAGCTGTTCACGCTCGTCGGGCAGGCCGACACGCGCGTCGTGGCGGCGCGCACGCGCCTCACCAGCATGCTGTTCTGACCGCGGGCATGGGCGTCTACCTCGACCACGCCGCGACCGCGCCCCTGCGGCCCGAGGTCGCGGAGGCGTGGATCGCGGCGCAGTCGTCGGGCAACCCGTCGTCGGTGCACGGCGACGGGCAGCGGGCGCGGCGCCTGCTCGAGGATGCGCGCGAGGGCCTCGCCGCCGTGCTCGACTGCGACCCGATCGAGGTCGTCTTCACGTCGGGCGGCACGGAGGCGATCAACCTCGCGATCAAGGGGCTGTGGTGGGCGCGGCCGGCCGGCGCCGACGCGATCGCGCTGCCCGACGGCGAGCACCACGCGACGATGGACGCGGTCGAGTGGCTGCGCGAGCACGACGCGGCCCGCGTCCGGCCCGTCGCGATCGACGGCGAGGGCCGGATCCGCCCGGGCTCGTTCCGCGACGCCCTCGACGGCGCGGCCCTCGCGACCGCCCTCGCGGCGAACAACGAGGTCGGCACGCTCAACGATGTGCCGGCGCTCGCCCGCCTCGCGGCGGACGCGGGGGTCCCGCTGCACGTCGACGCCGTCGCCGCGTTCGGCCACGAGGACACGCCGTTCCACGCCTGGCGCGGCGACGCGCCGGCCGGCGCAGGACTCGTCGCGCTCAGCGTGAGCGGCCACAAGATCGGCGCGCCCGTGGGCACGGGCGCGCTCGTCGCGTCGCGCGGCGCGC
>JAJUIM010000448.1 GCA_029267645.1 Microbacterium sp. | reverse complement strand
CGGGGCCCGGATGCTGTGTGGTGCGGCCCCTTGTGAGGGAGTCAGTGGGTGAGGAGCTTCGACAGGAAGTCCTTCGCCCTGTCGGAGGTGGGGTTCGTGAAGAACTCCTCGGGGGTGGCCTGCTCGACGATCTCGCCGTCGGCCATGAACACGACGCGGTCTGCGGCCTTGCGAGCGAAGCCCATCTCGTGGGTCACGACGACCATCGTCATGCCCTCCTTCGCGAGGCCGACCATGACGTCGAGGACCTCGTTGATCATCTCGGGGTCGAGCGCGCTCGTCGGCTCGTCGAACAGCATGATCTTCGGGTGCATCGCGAGGGCTCGCGCGATCGCGACGCGCTGCTGCTGGCCGCCAGAGAGCTGCGCCGGGAGCTTGTCGGCCTGGTGGGCGATGCCCACGCGGTCGAGCAGCTCGCGCGCCTCCTTCTCGGCGTCGGCCTTCTTGAGGCCGCGCACCTTGATGGGGCCGAGCGTGACGTTGTCGAGGATCGTCAGGTGGCTGAACAGGTTGAACGACTGGAACACCATGCCGACGTCGGAGCGCAGCGACGCGAGCGCCTTGCCCTCCTTCGGCAGCTCCTTGCCGTCGATCTTGATCGAGCCGCTCGTGATCGTCTCGAGACGGTTGATGGTGCGGCACAGCGTCGACTTCCCCGACCCCGACGGGCCGATGACGACAACGACCTCACCACGATCGACCGTGAGGTCGATGTTCTTCAGCGCGTGGAATTCGCCATAGTGCTTCTGCACGTTTTCGATCACTACGAGCGGCTCTGCCATAGCGGTCAGCCTAGACATAACCGCGCGGCTCTCGCTACGCGGCCCGCCGACGAAACACAGGCGTTACACGACGCGCCCGGGATCTCAGACGGAGCGCTGCGCGAACGCCGTCTCGTACAGGCAGACGCTCGCCGCCGTCGCGAGGTTCAGCGACTCGGCGTGGCCGTAGATCGGCAGCTTCAGCGCGCGGTCGCACAGCGCGAGCGCGTCGTCCGTCAGCCCCCGGGCCTCGTTGCCGAACACCCACGCGACGGGGCCCGCAAGGAGGCCGGATCCGCGCGCCTCGAGCAGGTCGTCGCCCTTCACGTCGGCCGCGAGCACGCGCAGCCCCGCGGCGCGGATGCGGCCCGTCACATCGGCGAGATCCGCGTCGACCGCGAACGGCACGTGGAACATCGACCCCGTCGTCGACCGGACGACCTTGGGGTTGAACGGATCCACCGTGCGACCCGTGAGGATCACGGCGTCGGCGCCCGCCGCGTCGGCCGCGCGGAGGATCGTGCCGAGGTTGCCGGGATCGCGGACCTCCTCGCAGATCACGACGAGGCGCGGCTCGGAGGCGAGGATGTCCTTGAGCGCGGTCGGGTTCTGCCGCGCGACCGCGACGAAGCCCTGCGGCGTGACCGTGTCGGCCATCGCGGCGACGACGTCCTCGTCGGCGTACTCCCACACGAGATCCGGGTTCTCGGTCTGCGCGTCGTCGATGAGCGTGCGGATCTCGCCGTGCTTCTCGAGGCCCGTCGGCGTCGCGTACAGCTGCTCGACGAGGTCGGGCCGGTACGTGAGCGCCTCGCGCACGGCCTGCGGCCCCTCGAGGAGGAAGCGCCCCGTCTCGCGCCTGTTGCTGCGCTGGGCGAGCTTGCGGATCGTGCGAACGCGCGCGGCGCGGGGGTTCTCGAGCATGCCG
>JAJUIM010000189.1 GCA_029267645.1 Microbacterium sp. | reverse complement strand
GATGTCGACGGCGCGCTTCTCGCGGTGGAATCCGGCCTCGACGATCTCGCCGTTCGCGTAATAGGTCACGTGCTCGGACTCGGGGATGACGTAGCCGTCGCGCCCCAAGCCGGGCCGGTCGACGAACTCCGGCGCCTTCGCCTGGACGGGCTGCGTGGACAGGGGCACGTCGGCGAAGTCGGTGTCGCTCGCGAACATGTAGCTCGTGTAGCTCGGCTGGTTGTACGCCGTGTTCTGGCGCGCGACCCCGACGCGGTACTGCGGGTCGTGCAGGAGCGTCGGGAGCGCCCGATCCGTCACCTCGGTCGAGACGTAGATGCGGATCTCGGTGCTGTCGGCATCGCGCACGAGCAGCTCCTCGCGCCAGTCGCCCGTCACGTCGGCCACGAGCGCCGCGTTGCCCTTCGTGCCGTTGTTCGAGCGTGCGCCCGTCGCCGTGAGCAGCGCGGATCCGTCACCGTCGAGGATCGACACGTCCGCGTCGCCGTGGCCGTCGACGATCTGCGTCGTGCCGTCGGCCGCCCAGCGGATCGACTGGTTCGTGCCCGGCACGTCGGCGGGCAGCTCCGACCCGGGAGGCATGGAGGCCCAGTACTCGAGGCCGGGGCGATCGGGGTCGATGTCGCCGATCATGCCGCGGCCCGTGTCGCGACCCGAGTACTCGCCGTCCAGGACCTCGCCCGTCGCGGCGTCGCGCAGCGCCCAGCCGTACGGCGCCCACGTCGCGCCCTCGTGCACCGTGAAGATCTCGAGGCCCTCGCGCTCCGGGAGGATGTCGGTGACGTGCATGGCGTCGCCGTGCCCGAGCTTCGCGACCTCGCCCGGAGTCGCGCTGCCCTCGGGCATGACGCCCGTCGAGCTGTACAGAAGCGATCCGTCATCGTCGAGCGTCGCGCTGCCGTAGACGATCTCCTGGCGACCGTCGGCGTCGACGTCTGCAACCGACAGCGAGTGAAAGCCCTGCCCCGCGAGCGCGCCGAGGTCGGGATCCGACCCGTCGCGGCCGTGCGGGCTGTCGTCGAACGGGTTCGACATGGGCGCGTGCCCGCTGTCCGCGACCCAGCGCGTCGTCAGGTGCTCGCCGTCCCAGTCGTACGCGGCGACTGCAGCGCGCGTGTAGTAGCCGCGCGCGAAGATCGCGGAGAGCGATTCGCCGTCGAGGTTCGCGACGCCCGCGAGGAAGCGGTCGACGCGGTTGCCGGGCTCGATGCGCGACATCGCGTAGTCGCCCCACAGCAGGCCGTCGTCGCCGCGACCCGGCTCGTAGTCGACCGTGTCGAGCTCGCGTCCCGTCGCGCCCTCGAAGACGGTCAGGTACTCGGGCCCGGAGAGGATGAAGCCCTCGAACGTGCGCAGGTCGTTGCGGTCGCTGCGCGACGGCGCGTACTCGTCGATGAAGACGTCGACGAGCTCGGCCGCATCGCCTGCCGAGAGCGGGTAGTCGAAGCGCTGCTCGATGCCGAGGGCCTCCTCGACCGTCGTCGGCCAGTTGCCCGCGACGACCTCCTCGTGCTCGCTCCACCCCTGGAAGACCTCCGCGAGGTGCGCGGCGTACTCGTCCGCCGACAGGCGGTAGTCGTCGTCGTTCGTCACGCCGTCTGCGACGTCGTCGGCCGGCAGCGTGATGGGCGTCGACTCGCCGCCCGCGATCGTGCGCGTGCCGGGCGCGGTCTTCATCATGACCTCTGCCCGGCCGTCGCCGTCGAAGTCCTCGGCCATGATCTGTGTGTAGTGCGCGCCGGCGCGGATGTTCACGCCGAGGTCGATGCGGTGCAGCAGGGTGCCGTCCTGCTCGTAGGTATCGACGAAGACGCTGCCCGTGTACCCCTTCTGCGAGACGTCCTTCGCGTTCGACGGATCCCACTTCACGATGTACTCGAGCTGGCCGTCGCCGTCGACGTCGGCGACCGACATGTCGCCCGCCGAGTAGGTGTACTGCTCGCCCGCGGGCGTCACGCCCGGGTCGGGCTTCTGCAGCGGGATCGAGCCGTAGCCCCCGTCCCACGGCGTGACGGGAGCGCTCGCCTCGAGCTCGACGCCGTTCGAGATCGGCGCGACGCGGTACTCCGATTCCGCCGTGCCGTCGGGGTCTGCGAGGTTCGTGCTGCCCGAGACCGTGGCGATCCGCTCGCCGTCGCGGTACACCGCGAAGTCGGGGCCCGTCACTCCGGCCTCGGAATGCCCCGTTGCCTCGCTGCCGAGCAGCCGCCAGCTGACGAACACGCCCTCGTCGGTCGCCGCCGCGACGAGGCCGCGGTCGAGCTGTTCGAACTGGGCGGGCACGTGCGAGGCCGGATCCGGTTCGGCCGCCGCCGCGACGCCCGGCAGGGCGAACGCGAGCGACGCCGCCGCGAGGCAGGCGCCGACGCGCACCGCACGGGCGCGCGCTGTGGATGAGTTCTTCATCGAATCTCCTCGTTGTCGCGTCGGGGCGAGCGTGCGGGCATCCGCGCCCAGCAACCGCTTTCCCACCCCGACCGCGCCCACGCTAGCGGCTCGACGCGAATCGTTTCAACCGGTGCGGCGAAACCGCCAAGAAAACCCAACGACCCCGGGGAGGAGCACTTCCCCGGGGTCGTTCACAGCGGATCTCACCTTACGGACCTGCGATGACAGATCGCTGGCCCTCCGATGAGCTTCCGCGGCACATTGCGTGATCATCTGCCGGGAATCTGAGCAGTTCGATTCCCGGGCGCGTCGGTCACGCCGTCAGCGCGGCCGTCGCGGCGCGGACCGTGAGCGCGCCGTCCGCGGCATCGACCAGGACGGATCCGCCGTCGGCCAGCTCGCCCGACACGAACAGGTCGGCGATGCGATCGTCGACCTCGCGCTGCACGACGCGGCGCAGCGGGCGCGCGCCGTACTCGGGCTGGTAGCCCGCGTCGGCGATCCAGTCGACCGCCGTCGGCGTGACCTCGAGCGACACCTCGCGGGCCGCGAGCCTGCGCCGCGTGGCGCCGAGCACGAGGCCGACGATGTCGCGTAGCTGCTCGCGCTCAAGTTTGCGGAAGAGCACGATCTCGTCGATGCGGTTGAGGAACTCCGGCCGCATCTGCTCGCGCAGGCGCCCCATGACCCTGTCGTGGAGATCCTTCTCGTCGAAGTCGCGACCCGTCGCGGAGAAGCCGATCGCCCCCGCCTTCGACGCGAGGAACTCGCTGCCGAGGTTCGACGTCATGATGACGACGGTGTTGCGGAAGTCGACCGTGCGACCCTGTCCGTCGGTCAGGCGCCCGTCGTCCAGCACCTGCAGCAGCAGGTTGAAGATGTCGGGGTGCGCCTTCTCGATCTCGTCGAAGAGGATCACCGAGTACGGGTTGCGGCGCACGCGCTCGGTCAGCTGACCGGCCTCGTCGTAGCCGACGTAGCCCGGAGGGGCGCCGACGAGGCGACTCACGGTGTGCCGCTCGCCGAACTCGCTCATGTCGAAGCGGATGACCTTCTGCTCGTCGTCGAAGAGGCTCTCGGCGAGTGCCTTCGCGAGCTCGGTCTTGCCGACGCCGGTCGGCCCGAGGAACAGGAAGCTGCCGACGGGACGGCGGGCGTCGCCCATGCCCGTGCGGCTGCGGCGCACGGCCTTCGCGACCGCCGTGACGGCGTCGTCCTGGCCGATGACGCGCGCGTGCAGCTCCTGCTCGAGCAGCCCGAGGCGCTCGCGCTCGCCCGACGTCATGCGGCTCACGGGGATCCCGGTCGCGCGGCTCACGACGCCGGCGATCTGCTCCTCGTCCACCGTGACACCCGAGGCGGGCACGGCGTGCACGCCCTCGAGGCGCTCGTTGACGCGCGTGATCTCGTCGCGGATCCGCGACGCCTCCTCGTAGTGCTCCCCCGCGACAGCGCGGTTCTTCTCGGCCTCGAGGTCGGCGAGGCGCTGCTGCAGCTCCTCGACCGAGGCGCGCTCGCCGAGCCGCAGGCGCAGACGCGCGCCCGCCTGATCGATGAGGTCGATCGCCTTGTCGGGCAGCACGCGGTCGGTGAGGTACCGGTCGCTCAGCTCGACGGCGGCGCGCAGCGCCTCGTCGGTGTAGGTCACGGCGTGGTGCTCCTCGTACGCGGCGCGCAGGCCCTCGAGGATCGCGACGGCGTCCTCGATGCTCGGCTCGCCGATGCGCACGGGCTGGAAGCGCCGCGCGAGCGCCGCGTCCTTCTCGATGCGGCGGTATTCGTCGAGCGTCGTCGCGCCCACGAGGTGCAGCTCGCCGCGCGCGAGGCGGGGCTTCAGGATGTTGCCCGCGTCCATGGCGCCGCTCTCACCGCCGCCTCCCGCGCCGACGATCGTGTGCAGCTCGTCGATGAAGAGGATGATCTCGCCCTTGTGCTCGGCGACCTCGTCCATCGTCTTCGTCAGCCGCTCCTCGAAGTCGCCGCGGTAACGGGCGCCCGCGAGCATGCCG
>JAJUIM010000438.1 GCA_029267645.1 Microbacterium sp. | reverse complement strand
GTGCGTCGGCTTCAGCGCGAGCGCCGGCTCGAGCTGCTCCTCGACGACGGGCCACGCGAGGCGGCCTCGGATCGCGAGGTTCGCGTACTCGATCGGCTCGCCGAGCGAGGCGCCCCAGCCCTCCGCCACGAGGTCGGCCCAGCCTCTCGGCGTGCCGTCGGGCCGCTCGTCGCCCACGCCCTCCGTGAAGGAATCGCCGATGGCCGCAAACCGCACGCTCGTCACGCCGACCAGTCTATGCCGCGTCGAGCGAGCGCCCCTTGAGGTCGCGGAGCCCCCATGCGCTCGCGGCGGCGATCGCGAAGCAGATCGCGAACACCGTGAAGACGAGCCCCGCTCCCCCGAGCTCGAGCGCCCACGGCGTGAACAGCGGTGCGACGATCGAGGCGATCCGTCCGATGGCCGCCGCCGCGCCCGCGCCGGTCGCCCGCACGGAGGTGGGGTACAGCTCGGGGCTCACGGCGTAGAGCGCGCCCCACGCGCCGAGGTTGAAGAACGACAGCAGGCAGCCGAAGGTGAGGATCTGCCACACCTCCCCCGCCGTGCCGAACAGCATCGCCGACACGGCCGAGCCGACGAGGAACACCGAGAGGGTCGCGCGGCGCCCCCACACCTCGATGAGCCATGCCGCGACTGCGTAGCCCGGCAGCTGCGCGAGCGTGATGACGAGGGTGTACCCGAACGATCGCACGAGGTCGAAGCCCTGCGCGACGAGGATCGACGGGATCCAGATGAAGGCGCCGTAGTACGAGAAGTTCACGAACGCCCACACGACCCAGAGGGCGATGGTGCGCGGGGCGAGGCCGCCGCGGAACAGGTCGAGCACCGATGCGCGCGGCGCGTCTGCCTTCGCCCGCGCGGCGGGCGCCGGCACGGCCGCGGGGCCGGCGGATCCCTCGAAGCGGCGCACGATCGCGTCGGCCTCCGCGATGCGCCCGCGGCTCTCGAGCCAGCGCGCCGACTCGGGCAGCCCCCACCGCACGACGAGCGCGTAGACGGCGGGGATCGCGCCGATCGCGAACGCCCATCGCCACCCGTTCTCGAGCGGCACGACAAAGTAGCCGATGACGGCAGACGCCGTCCAGCCGACCGCCCAGAAGGCCTCGAGGATCACGACGAGGCGGCCGCGGATCCGCGCCGGCGCGAACTCGCTCACATACGTGGACGCGACGGGCAGCTCGGAGCCGAGCCCCAGGCCCACGAAGAAGCGCAGGACGAGCAGCAGCCCGACGCCGCCGACGAGCGCGCTCGCGCCCGTCGCGACGCCGTACACGAGCAGCGTGATCGCGAACACCTGCCGGCGCCCGAGGCGGTCCGCGAGCAGGCCGCCGAGGCTCGCGCCGACGGCCATGCCGATGAACCCGACCGACGCGATCCACCCCGTCGTCGAGCCGTCGAGGCTCCACTCGGCTGCAAGCGCCGCGATGATGAACGAGATGAGCCCGACGTCCATCGCGTCGAGGGCCCAGCCGAGGCCGGATCCCGCGAGGATGCGGGTGTGCTGGTGCGAGTAGCGCGCGGCGTCGAGGCGAGCGGACGGAGACGCCTGCTCGGGGCGCGTCGAAAGGGAGGTCACGGCGACAGCTTAAGGTCGCAGTGACCTTAAGTGCAACTCGGCGTCAGGCGAGCAGCGCCTCCCGCAGCGTGTCGAGCCCGACGCCGCCGAGGTCGAGCGCGCGGCGGTGGAACTGCTTCATCGAGAACCGCTCGCCCTCGCGGCGGGCTACCTCGTCGCGCAGCTGCTCCCAGATGCGCTGCCCCACCT
>JAJUIM010000225.1 GCA_029267645.1 Microbacterium sp. | reverse complement strand
GATGAACGGCCAGGCGCCCTGGTTCTCGGGCTCGTCCTGCACCCACACGAGCTCGGCGTCCGGGTACTGCGAGACGACCTTCTGCAGCGCGTCGATCGGCGTCGGGTAGAACTGCTCGAGGCGCACGAGCGCGATGCTCGGGTCGGCGTTCTTCTGCAGCTCCGAGGCGAGATCCCAGTGGATCTTGCCCGAGTGCATCAGCACGCGCGTGACCTGGCCCCTGTCGACGCCGCGGTTGTCGTCGAGCACCGGCTCGAACGTGCCCTGCGTGAAGTCGGCGACCTCGCTCGTCGCGCCGCGCAGGCGCAGCATCGCCTTGGGCGTGAACACCACGAGCGGTCGGCGCGGGCGGGCGTACGCCTGGCGGCGCAGCAGGTGGAAGTACGACGCGGGCGTCGACGGCCGCGCGACCGTCATGTTGTCCTGGGCGCACAGCTGCAGGAACCGCTCGATGCGCGCCGACGAGTGGTCGGGGCCCTGGCCCTCGTAGCCGTGCGGCAGCAGCAGCACGACGCCCGACTCCTGGCCCCACTTCTGGTCGGCCGCCGAGATGAACTCGTCGATAATCGACTGGGCGCCGTTGACGAAGTCGCCGAACTGCGCCTCCCACAGCACGAGCGCGTTGGCCATCTCGACGGAGTAGCCGTACTCGAAGCCGAGCGCCGCGTACTCGCTGAGGAGCGAGTCGTAGACGCTGAAGCGCGCCTGGTTCTCGGAGAGGTTCGACAGCGGCAGCCACTCCTGGCCGTTCACGCGGTCGTGGAACACGGCGTGGCGCTGCACGAACGTGCCGCGACGCGCGTCCTGGCCCACGAGGCGCACCGGGGTGCCCTCGAGCAGCAGCGAGCCGAAGGCCAGCAGCTCGCCGAAGGCCCAGTCGATCTTGCCCTCGCGGCTCATCTGCAGGCGCTTGTCGAGCAGCTGCTGCAGCTTCGCGTGCACCGTGAAGCCCGCGGGCACGTTCGCGTGCGCGTCGCCGATCTGGGCGACGACGTCGGAGCTCACGCCCGTCTGCTCGGGCACGCCCTCGACCTCGGGGCGCAGCTGGTCGGGCGTCACGACGGGGATCGTGCCCGTCTCGGCTGCGTGCGTCTCGGCGAAGGCGACCTCGAGGCGGTTCTGGAAGTCGGCCTTCGCCGCCTCGTACTCTTCCTCGGTGATGTCGCCGCGTCCGACGAGCGACTCGGTGTAGAGGCGGCGCACGGAGCGCTTCGCCTCGATGAGGCCGTACATGAGCGGCTGCGTCATCGAGGGGTCATCGCCCTCGTTGTGGCCGCGGCGGCGGTAGCAGACGAGGTCGATGACGACGTCGGCGTGGAACTTCTGGCGGTACGCGAACGCGAGCTCGGCGGCGCGGACCACGGCCTCCGGGTCGTCGCCGTTCACGTGCAGGACGGGCGCCTCGATCGTCTTCGCGACGTCGGTGGCGTACTTCGACGTGCGCGCGTCCTGCGGCAGCGTCGTGAAGCCGACCTGGTTGTTGACGACGACGTGCACCGTGCCGCCCGTGCGGTACGCGCGGAGCTGCGACATCTGCAGCGTCTCGAACACGACGCCCTGCGCCGCGAAGGCCGCGTCGCCGTGCACGAGGATCGGCAGCCACGGGAAGGTGCCCTTCTCGAAGCGGTCCTGCTTGGCGCGCACGATGCCCTCGAGCACGCTGTCGACCGTCTCGAGGTGCGACGGGTTCGCCGCGAGGTACACGTCGATCTCGTTGCCGCTCGTACCGCGGAACGTGCCCTCCGTGCCGATGTGATACTTGACGTCGCCGGATCCGCGCTTGTTGCCGGGCAGCGCGCCCTCGAACTCGCTGAAGACCTCGCCGTACGTCTTGCCGGCGATGTTCGTCAGCACGTTGAGGCGGCCGCGGTGCGCCATGCCGATCGCGGCGCCCTCCATGCCCTCGCTCGCGGCGCCGTCGATGATGCGGTCGAGCAGCGGGATGAGCGACTCGCCGCCCTCGAGCGAGAAGCGCTTCTGGCCGACGTACTTCGTCTGCAGGAACGTCTCGAACGCCTCGGCCTGGTTGAGCTTGCCAAGGATGCGCAGCTGCTCGTCGTGGTGCGGCTTCTCGTAGGGGCGCTCGAGCTGCTGCTGGAACCAGTCGCGCTGCTCGTGGTCGCGGATGTGCATGTACTCGATGCCGATCGTGCGGCAGTACGTGTCGCGCAGCACGCCGAGGATGTCGCGGAGCTTGGCCTGGCGCTTGCCGCCGAAGCCGCCCGTGACGAACTCTCGCTCGAGGTCCCAGAACGTGAGGCCGTGCGACTCGATCTCGAGGTCATGGTGCTCGCGCTGCTGGTAGGCGAGCGGGTCGACGTCGGCCATGAGGTGGCCGCGCACGCGGTAGGCGTTGATGAGCTCCTGCACGCGCGCCGTCTTGTCGACGCGCTCGGAGAGGTCGACCGAGACATCCGAGTTCCAGCGGATGGGCGCGTACGGAATGCGCAGCGCCGCGAAGATGTCCTCGTAGAAGCTGTTCTGACCGATGAGCAGCTGATGCACGATCTTCAGGAACTCGCCCGAGCCCGCGCCCTGGATGACGCGGTGGTCGTACGTGCTCGTGAGCGTGATCGTCTTGCCGATCGCCATCTCGTTGAGCGTCTTGGGGCTCGCACCCGCAAACTCCGCGGGGTAGTCGAGGGCGCCGGCGCCGATGATGCAGCCCTGGCCCTTCATGAGGCGCGGCACCGAGTGCACCGTGCCGATGCCGCCCGGGTTCGTGAGCGAGACCGTCGTGCCGGCGAAGTCGGTCGCCGTGAGCTTGTTGGCGCGGGCGCGCGAGACGAGGTCCTCGTAGGCGTTGAGGTACTCGTTGAACGTGAGCGTCTCGGCCTGCTTGATGCTCGGGACCATGAGCGCGCGCGAGCCGTCGGGCTTCGGGATGTCGATCGCGATGCCGAGGTTGACGTGCGCGGGCGCGACGACGCTGGGCTTGCCGTCGATCTCGGCGTAGTAGACGTTCTGGCTCGGGAACGCCTTGAGCGCCTGGATCAGCGCCCAGCCGATGATGTGCGTGAACGAGACCTTGCCGCCGCGCGTGCGCGACATGTGGTTGTTGATGACGATGCGGTTGTCGATCATCAGCTTGGCCGGGATCGTGCGCACCGACGTCGCGGTCGGAACCGAGATCGACTGGTCCATGTTCTTGGCCAGCGTCTTCGTCATGCCCTTGAGCACCGTGACGGTGTCCTCGGCGGGCTCTGCGTTCTCGTCGACCTTCTTCGCCACGGGCTGCGCCGGGATCGGCGCGGGAGCCGCGGGCTTGGCGGTCGTCTTCGCGACCGGCTGCGTCGACACGGGCTTCGTCACCGGCTTGGGCTCCGCTGCGGGGGCCTCCTGTGCCGGCGCCGGTGCGGCCGGGGCCGCTGCGGCGGGAGCGCCCTGCGCCTGCTGCGCGGCGTACTGCTCCATCACCGGCCACCACTCCTTGTCGACGGCGTTCTTATCCACCTTGTACTGCTGGTAGAGCTCGTCGACGAGCCATTGATTGGCCCCGAATTCTCCCTCACTCGATGTACCGACACCCGTCACCTGACTCGACACGGTCAGATCGCCCACTTTCATCGATGAATGTTGCTCGTGGCACGCGCCGCGCTGCGCGACGCGATTCGGCAACCAGCGTATCCCAGATAGGGGGTGCCCTCTCGGCACCGCGACGGTG
>JAJUIM010000452.1 GCA_029267645.1 Microbacterium sp. | reverse complement strand
GCGGCTCAGCTCGCAGCTCGACCGCTACCAGGAGGTCGTCGAGCCGCTTCGCCGCCTCGCGACCTGGGGCATCCCCGTGCTGTTCGGCTTCTTCGCGGGCTTCGCGGCCTCGACGCAGTGGGAGACGACGTGGCTCTGGCTACACGGCGTCGACTCGGGCGAGACCGACGCGCAGTTCGGCCTCGACACGTCGTTCTACATGTTCGACCTGCCGTTCTGGCAGGGCGTCGTCGGCTTCGCGTCGGCCGTGGTCCTCATCTCGCTGATCGTCACGGCCCTCGTCTGCTACCTGTACGGATCCGTGCGCGTCGGCGAGCGCGAGCTCAGCATCTCGCGCCCGGCGCGCATGCAGATCGCGATCATCGCGGGCCTCTACCTCCTGCTGCAGGCCGCGAGCATCTGGCTCGACCGCTTCGCCTCGCTCGTGGCGCCGACCGGCCGCATCACGGGCCCCGACTACGTCGCCGACAACGCCCTGATCCCCGGTCAGACGATCCTCGCGGTCGTCGCGGCGCTCGTCGCGATCGCGTTCCTCGTGACGGCGTGGATCGGCAAGTGGCGCTATCCGCTCGTCGCGACCGGTCTGCTGATCGTCACGTCGCTCGTCGTGACGGTCGCGCTGCCGTGGGGCGTGCAGACGTTCCAAGTCACGCCGAACGAGCGCTCGCTGCAGCTCGACTACTACCAGCGCAATGTCGACGCGACGCGCGAGGCGTACGGCCTCGACAACGTCGAGACGACCGAGTACGAGGCCGAGACGACGGTCGAGCCCGGCCAGCTGCGCAACGACGCCGCGACGACCGCATCGCTGCGCCTCATGGATCCGAGCGTCATCAGCCCCACCGTGCAGCAGCTGCAGCAGGTGCGCCCGTACTACCAGTTCGAGGACACGCTCGACGTCGACCGCTACGAGATCGATGGCGAGGTGCAGGACACGGTCGTGTCGCTGCGCGAGCTGAACATCGAGAACCTCGGCGACGAGGCGCAGAGCTGGGTCAACTCGACCATGACCTACACGCACGGCTACGGCATGGTGGCCGCGCGCGGCAACGAGCGCACGAACGAGGGCGAGCCGGTCTTCATCGAGGGCGACATCCCCTCGTCGGGCTTCCTGACCGACATGGAGTACGAGCCGCGCATCTACTTCGGCGAGCAGTCGCCCCAGTACTCGATCGTGGGCGCGCCCGAGGGCGCCGAGCCGAGCGAGCTCGACTACGCGACGGGCTCGGGCGAGGAGAACCAGACCTACACGACGTTCGAGGGCGAGGGCGGGCCGAGCGTCGGCAACTACTTCCACCGCCTGCTGTACGCCGTGAAGTTCCAGTCGGAGCAGATCCTCTTCTCCGACCAGATCAACTCCGAGTCGCAGATCCTGTACGACCGCAACCCGCGCGACCGCGTGCAGAAGGTCGCGCCGTACCTCACGCTCGACAACGACCCGTACCCGAGCGTCGTCGACGGCCGCATCGTCTGGATCATCGACGGCTACACGACGAGCGCGTCGTACCCGTACTCGACCCAGACGAGCCTGTCACAGGCGATCAGCGACTCGTCGAACCCGCAGCCGAACCTGCTGGTCGACGACGTCAACTACATCCGCAACTCGGTCAAGGCGACGGTCGACGCGTACGACGGATCCGTGACGCTGTACGCGTGGGACGAGAACGACCCCGTG
>JAJUIM010000406.1 GCA_029267645.1 Microbacterium sp. | reverse complement strand
GAGGTGCTTCGCGAGGCCGGCGCCGTCGGGGGCGGAGACCCAGGGCACGCCGGCGGCGGAGTGGTCGTCGACCGACGTGCGGCCGCCGGCGAGGACGGCCTCGGTCGGGGTGAGGCGGCGGATCGCGACGCCCGCGACGGATCCGGGGTGCTCGGCCGTGAACTGCGTGTAGATCTCGTCGTCGTGCTGGCCATCGTCGCCGATCAGCAGCCACGTGATCTGCGGGAACTCCTGCGCGAGGCGGCGCAGGTTGTCCTCCTTGTGCTTGCGCCCGCTGCGGAACCACCGGTCGTGCGTGGGCCCCCAGTCGGTGAGCAGCATGGATCCGCGGGGGAAGAGGTTGCGGTGCAGGAAGCGGTTGAGCGTCGGCGCGACGTTCCACGCCCCCGTCGAGAGATACACCATGGGCGCGCCGGGGTGTTCGCGCACGAGCCGCTCGAGCAGCACCGCCATGCCCGGGACGGGCTGGCGCGCGTGCTCGTTGAGCACGAACGAGTTCCAGGCGGCGAGGAGCGGGCGGGGGAGCGCCGTGACCATGACCGTGTCGTCGACGTCGCTGACGACGCCGAAGCGCACGGACGGATCCACCACGAAGGTGTGCGCGGTCGCCGATTCGCCGCCCTCGACCGACATCTCGAACGTCTGCCAGCCGGGCGCGAGCCGCACGGGCAGCACGGCGTCGACGACGCCGCCGCGGTCCGCGACGACCTCGTGGGTCTCGTCGCCCACGCGCACCGTCACCGTTGCGAACGCGACCGCGATGCCGAGGAACGCGCGCCAGCCGCGCACGCCGTCGCTGCCGCCTCCGCGTCGCTTCCGCCCCGCGGACGGGAGGATCAGCACGCGCCCGACGACGCGGATCCAGCCGTCGCCGCCGTACCCGGGGAACGGGACGACCTGGGGCGCGCGGCCCCGCTTGCGGGCGCGGCGTTCGCGCCAGATGTGGAATCGGCGCTCGAGACGAGCGATCAGGAGCGTCTTGGCGGCGGGATCGCGGGCCGGCTGCGCGGGTCGGGAAGCCATCGTGATCAGTCTTTCATGTGCCGGTGCTCGAACCAGTGCAGGATCTTCTTGCCACCGACGACGGCGAGCAGTCCGAGCACGATGATCCCGATGAACACGTACCCCGCCCAGTGGGCGCTGTCGGCGAGCTCGCGGTACGTCTTCGCGGCGCCCGCCGAGATCGAGATGTAGATGCCGGACCACAGCACGCACGCGGGGAGCGTCCAGGCGAGGAACCGCTTGTACGAGTAGCCCGACATGCCGACCGTGAGCGGCACGATCGAGTGCAGCACCGGCAGGAAGCGCGACAGGAAGATCGCGATGCCGCCTCGGCGACGCAGGTAAGTCTCGGCGCGGGTCCAGTTCTTCTCGCCGATCCACAGCCCGAGGCGCGAGGATCGCAGTTTCGGCCCGGCCCAGCGGCCGATCGCGTAGCCGATCGACTCGCCCGCGAGCGCGCCCACGACGACGAAGGCGCCGAGCACGATGCCCTCCGCGAGCGAGGTCACGCCCGTGCCCGCGACGATCACGATCGTGTCGCCCGGCACGATGAGGCCGATGAGCACGCTCGTCTCGAGCATGATCGCGACGCTGGCGATGAGGATCCGCACCCAGGGCTGGACGCCCGCCACGACGTCGAGGATCGCCGTCAGGACATCGTTGAGCACGCCCACAATCCTATGGGGATGCGGGCGGGGCGAAGGGGCGCGGTAACCTGGAGATCTGTCTGTACGAGCGGGCGCAGGACCCGCTCGCCCCCGATCGATTGGCTGCATCCGACGTGTCAGAGACCACCGTTCCCGAAGGCACCGCGCCCGCCGAGGCGCATGACGTCCACGCCGTGGAGGCGAAGTGGCAGGCGTTCTGGGAGCGCGAAGGGGTCTTCCTCGCGGGCGGCGACGGCGATGACCGCCCCCGCAAGTACGTGCTCGCGATGTTCCCGTACCCCTCGGGCGACATGCACATGGGGCACGCCGAGAACTACCTCTACAGCGACATCGTCGCGCGCTACTG
>JAJUIM010000018.1 GCA_029267645.1 Microbacterium sp. | reverse complement strand
GGGCGAACCGTGCCGTCGGCCTCGGGCGCCTCGCCGATCTTCGCGTCCTTGAGGATCGCGGTCAGCTGGCGGATGCGAGCCTCCTGCTTGCCCTGCTCGTCCTTCGCCGCGTGATACCCGCCGTTCTCGCGGAGGTCGCCCTCCTCGCGGGCAGCCTCGATGCGCTTCGCGATCTCCTCGCGGCCGACGGTCGAGAGGTGCTCGAGCTCCGCCGCGAGCCGGTCGTAGGCCTCCTGCGTCAGGAAGGGCGCGTTCTCGTCAGTCACGATGATTCTCCTTACACAGATCCGATGATCCGAGAGCCGGTATCCGACCGAATCTACCGGAGGGAGCAGCTGTTGACGTAACCCGTCGTCGCCGTGTCGACGGTGCGGATCGTCTCGGTGTAGTCGGCCGTGACGGATCCGCCGTCGAGCTCCACGACCTCCCAGCCGACGACGCCGAAGCTCGTGTCGAGCGCCTCCAGCACGCACGTGACGTCCTCCTGGTGCGCGCTCGTCACGCGGAACGACAGCTCGACCTGGGAATCGTCGACGACGCGGAAGCCGAGGTCGTCGAAGTCGACGCTGCGTGAGGAGGAGGACCACACGCTCCACACGAGGAGCCCCACGATCGCGGCTGCGACGACGGCGACGATGACGAGGCCGATGCGCAGGCCGGTGCGCTTCGAGCGACCGTAGCGGTCGTCGAGCTGCTCCTTCGTGGTCACGAGCACCTCACAGGAGGGGGAGGAATAGGGTGGGGGAGTTCCAGGTTAGCCGCCTCACTCTCGGGAGTCGCTCGATGCTCGTCTTCTCTGCCGTCCGCACCGGTCTCGAGGAGACTCCCGTTCCGCAGCCGACCGTGGATCCCGACAGCGTCACGCCGGGACCGTTCGGCTTCCTCTTCGTCGCGCTGCTCGTTGTCGTCGTGATCCTGCTCGCGATCGACATGCTGCGTCGCGTGCGCCGGATGAAGTACCGCGCCGAGGTGCAGGAGATGCTCGACGCCGAGGAGCAGGCGGCGCGCGAGGCCGCGGACGCCGACGAGGCCACGTCGACCGACGATGACTCGGCTTCCGCGGAGGACGACAGGGGCGAGGGCGGGAACGCTACCCCGCGTTGAACGCGGGCTCCAGCGCGATGAGCAGCGCGCCCGTCCAGTGGCAGAGGAACGCCAGGACGGTGCAGACGTGGAAGATCTCGTGGAAGCCGAAGTGGTTCGGCCACGGGTTGGGGCGCTTGAGCGCGTACACGACGGCGCCGATCGAGTACAGCACGCCGCCGACGATCACGAGGATCATCATGGCGGGGCTCGCCCGGAACAGGTCGGGCATGTACATGACCGCCGCCCAGCCGAGCGCGAGGTAGAGCGCGACGTAGAGCCAGCGCGGCGCGCCGATCCACAGCACGCGGAAGAGGATTCCGACGATCGCGCCGCCCCACACAATGCTCAGCAGCAGCACGCCCTTCTCGGGCGGCAGCGCGAGCACGCCGATCGGGGTGTAGGTGCCGGCGATGAGCAGCAGGATGTTGGCGTGATCGATGCGCTTGAGCACGCCCTTGACGCGCGGGCCCCAGTTGAAGCGGTGATAGACGGCCGAATTGCCGAACAGCATGAGCGACGACACCATGAACACCGCCGACGCCCACTTGGCAGCCGTGCCCTGCGCGAGGCAGATGAGCACGATGCCGGCGGCGAGCGCCACGGGCGCCGTGCCGGCATGGATCCAGCCGCGCCAGCTGGGCTTGATGTCTTCGGCGGGCGCCGCGTCGGCCTCGATGAGCGGGAGGCGAGGCATCGGGGCGCCGGTCTCTTCGGGACCGTGCGTCTCGGGGGAGTCCATTCTTCGAGATTACGTGCGCGCGTATGCCGGTCGCGACACATCGCGCACACACCGTGCGCGCGGGTGACGCGGGGTATCGTCATGTCGTGGTCAGCAGCTCGCGCCCGAACGAGGGCACAGGTCCCCTGTATCGGGTGTACGCCTCCCGGCTGCGCCGTCAGATCGACCCGGATCGGGTGCCGCACCACGTCGCGATGATGATCGACGGCAACCGCCGGTGGGCGCGCCAGCTCGGTTACGAGACGCCCGCACACGGACACCGCGCGGGCGCCGACAAGATGGTCGAGTTCCTCGGCTGGTGCGACGAGATCGGCGTCGACGTCGTCTCGCTCTACCTGCTCTCGAACGACAACGTCGTCAAGCGCGACCGGTCGGAGCTCGACGACCTCATCGAGATCATCGCGGGGCTCGCGGGGCGGCTGTCGCGGCGCGGTGACTGGCGCGTGCAGCACGTCGGCCGCGAGGACAACCTGCCCGACTTTCTCGTGAGCGCCCTGCGGGACGCGTCGGCACGGACGAACGAGAACGCAGGCCTGCACGTGAATCTCGCGGTCGGTTACGGGGGCCGCTACGAGATCGTCGACGCCGTGCGGAAGGTGATCGAGAAGCACCGCGAGCGCGGCGGATCCCTCGACGACCTCGCCGCGACGCTGACGCCTGAGCTCATCAGCGCGCACCTCTACACGGGCGGGCAGAAGGATCCGGACCTCGTGATCCGCACATCGGGCGAGCAGCGCCTCAGCGACTTCCTGCTGTGGCAGAGCGCGCACAGCGAGTTCTACTTCGTCGAGGCGCTCGGCCCCGACCTGCGCGAGGTCGACTTCCTGCGCGCGATCCGCGACTACGGCTCGCGCGATCGCCGCTTCGGCAAGTAGACCCACGTAAACGGATCGTGAAATCCTCGCCAGGGGGCTGTCGAATCACACCGGTGTGATTTACGTTCGTGTCATCGGGCAGAGCGCTCGATCGGGTCGGCCTCACGGATCGCGACTCGTGACCCCACAGGTCGACTCGAGTGACCGGGCGGCAGCCCGGCGAGGGGAGTGTGGGACGTGACCGCAGCGACCACGAAGGTCACTCGAAAGGCGAAGGCGACCGGTTCGGCGGCGTCGGAGTCCACGGATCTGCGAGCCTATGTGCTCGACACCTCTGTGCTGCTCAGCGATCCGCGCGCGATGTTCCGCTTCGCGGAGCACTCGGTCGTCATCCCGATCGTCGTGATCGGCGAGCTCGAAGCCAAGCGCCACGATCCCGAGATCGGCTACTTCGCGCGCCAGGCGCTGCGCTACCTCGATGAGATGCGCGTCGAGCACGGGCGCCTCGACTTCCCGGTGCCGACGGCGTCGGGCGGCACCGTTCGCGTCGAGCTGAACAACTCGGATCCGACCGTGCTGCCGAGCGGCATGCGCCAGGACGACAACGACTCGCGGATCCTCGCCGTCGCGGCGAACATCGCGAAGGACGGCCAGCGGGTCACGATCGTCTCGAAGGACGTGCCGATGCGCGTGAAGGCGGCATCGCTCGGCATTCTCGCGGAGGAGTACCTCGCGGAGCAGGCCGTCGACTCGGGCTGGACGGGCATCACGTCGCTCGCGCTCTCGGGCGACGACATGAGCGACCTCTACGAGGCCGAGATCGCGGCGCACGACGACGCGCGCGGCCTGCCGCTCAACACGGGGCTCGTGATCCAGTCGGAGCGCGGATCGGCGCTCGGGCGCGTCACGGGATCCGACGGCGAGTTCCGGCTCGTGCGCGGCGACCGCGACGTCTTCGGCCTGCACGGGCGCTCGGCGGAGCAGCGCATCGCGATCGACCTGCTGCTCGACCCCGACGTGGGCATCGTGTCGCTCGGCGGGCGCGCGGGGACGGGCAAGTCGGCGCTCGCGCTGTGCGCGGGCCTCGAGGCCGTGCTCGAGCGGCAGCAGCAGAAGCGGATCATCGTCTTCCGCCCGCTGTTCGCCGTCGGCGGCCAGGAGCTCGGCTACCTGCCCGGCGACCAGGGCGAGAAGATGTCGCCCTGGGGACAGGCGGTGTACGACACCCTGGGATCCGTCGTCTCCGAGAACGTACTCGATGAGGTGACGCAGCGCGGCCTGCTCGAGGTGCTGCCCCTCACCCACATCCGCGGGCGGTCGCTGCACGACGCGTTCGTGATCGTGGACGAGGCGCAGTCGCTCGAGCGCAACGTGCTGCTCACGGTCCTGAGCCGCATCGGGCAGAACTCTCGCGTCGTGCTCACTCACGACGTGCAGCAGCGCGACAACCTGCGCGTGGGCCGCCACGACGGCGTCGCGAGCGTGATCGAGACCCTCAAGGGGCAGGGGCTGTTCGGCCACGTCACGCTCACGAGGTCCGAGCGCAGCGACATCGCGGCGCTCGTCACGAGCCTGCTCGAGGGCGACGAGCTGAGCTGACGGCAGGAACGACGAGGGGCGCAGTCCGCATCGGACTGCGCCCCTCGTGTGCGTCAGCTGATCAACCCGGGTGGGTCATCGAGAGCAGGTCGAGCTTCTCGTCGAGCTGCTCCTCGGTGAGCTCGCCGCGCTCGACGTAGCCGAGGTCGATCACGGCCTCGCGCACGGTGATGCCCTTCGCGACCGAGTGCTTCGCGATCTTCGCCGCGGCCTCGTAGCCGATGAGCTTGTTGAGCGGCGTCACGATCGACGGGCTCATGCCCGCGAGCGCGGCGACCCGCTCGTAGTTGACCGTGAGGCCGTCGATCGTCTTGTCGGCGAGCGTGCGGCTCGCGTTCGCGAGCAGACGGATCGACTCGAGCAGCGACGTGCCCATGACCGGGATCGCGACGTTCAGCTCGAACGCGCCCGAGGCGCCGGCGTAGGCGATCGTCGCGTCGTTGCCGATGACGCGCGCGCACACCATGAGCGTCGCCTCGGGGATGACGGGGTTGACCTTGCCCGGCATGATCGACGAGCCCGGCTGCAGGTCGGGGAGGTGCAGCTCCCCGAGGCCCGTGTTGGGGCCCGAGCCCATCCAGCGCAGGTCGTTGTTGATCTTCGTGAGCGAGACCGCGATCGTGCGCAGCGCGCCCGACGCCTCGACGAGGCCGTCACGGTTGGCCTGGGCCTCGAAGTGGTCGACGGCCTCGGTGAGCGGCAGGCCCGTCTCTGCGACGAGGTTCGCGATGACCTTCTGCGGGAAGCCCTTGGGCGTGTTGATGCCCGTGCCGACGGCCGTGCCGCCCTGGGGCACCTCGGCCACGCGGGGGAGCGTCGCCTGGATGCGCTCGATGCCGAGGCGCATCTGGCGCGCGTAGCCGCCGAACTCCTGACCGAGGGTCACGGGGGTCGCGTCCATGAGGTGGGTGCGGCCGGCCTTGACGACGGTCTTCCACTCGTCGGCCTTCTTCTCGAAGGCGATCGCGAGGTGGTCGAGCGCCGGGACGAGGTCGGTGATGAGCGCCTCGGTCACCGCGACGTGGACCGACGTCGGGAAGACGTCGTTCGACGACTGCGATGCGTTGACGTGGTCGTTCGGGTGCACGTCGCGCCCGAGCTTCTGCGTCGCGAGCGACGACAGCACCTCGTTCATGTTCATGTTCGACGACGTGCCGGAACCCGTCTGGTACGTGTCGACCGGGAACTGGTCGTCGTACTCGCCCGTGACGACCTGGTCGGCCGCCCACGCGATCGCGTCGGCGATGTCGCCCTCGAGCGTGCCGAGCTCCTTGTTGGCGAGCGCGGCCGCCTTCTTGATGCGCGCGAGCGCGGCGATGTGGCGCGACTCGAGCCCCTTGCCCGAGATCGGGAAGTTCTCCACAGCGCGCTGCGTCTGGGCGCGGTACAGCGCGTCCGCCGGGACGCGCACCTCGCCCATCGTGTCGTGTTCGATCCGGTACTCGGTCACTTCGTTGTTCCTCCGATCATTCGCCCGCGGGGTTCTCCGCGAGCCCGAGCTTGACGTCGGGCACGGCTGCGCCCTCCGCCAGTCGATAGTTGGCGCCCACGATGCCGAGTTTGCCGCTGGCGACGGCGTCGCTGATCATCTCGGACGAGTGCAGGATCGCCGTGATGGTGTCGCGCAGGTGCAGCTGGCCGACGCGCCAGGCGTTCGGCTCGTCGCCCTCGCCCGCGTCGAGCTGCTCCTGCCGCACGCGGCGGGCGGCCGGCACGATGGGCGAGACCTGGCGCCAGATCGCGGGCGCGAGCAGCGGGGCATCCGACTGCAGGCTGTCGATGGCGGCGCGCACGGCGCCGCACTCGTCGTGGCCGAGCACGACGATGAGCGGCACCTCGAGCACGTCGACGGCGTACTCGAGCGTGCCCATGATCGACTCGCCCGTCACCTGCCCGGCATTGCGCACGACGAAGAGGTCGCCGAGGCCCATGTCGAAGATGATCTCGGCCGCGAGGCGCGAGTCGCTGCAGCCGAAGAGCGCGGCGATGGGTCGCTGCGCGGCCGCGAGCTCGTGACGACGCTCGACGTCCTGGTGGGGGTGTCGGGGGGCGCCGGCGACGAATCGCTCGTTGCCCTCCTTCATGCGCTCCCAGGCCTGATCGGGTGTCAGGGTCTGCGTCACGAGGCGTCTCCTTCTGTCAGGGCCGACATGTCGGGGGCGATCGCCTCGGCGAGCTCGGCGGCGGTTTCGGCATCGGCGTTGCCGTAGATCAGGATGTGGTCGGGCCCGGCCTGCGTGCCGAGCGCGTACGAGATGTTGCCCGCGGCATCGGGGCTCGCGATCTCGTACGTCGCCCACTCGACGCCGCCGATCGTCACGTTGCCCGTCGGCGCGGATCCGCGCAGCATCTGCGACGCCCACGCGTCGTCGGCGTCGAACGCCTGCGCGAAGCGCAGGAAGGCGCGGTTCTGACCGGGGATCGAGTTGTAGTTGATCGTCCAGGTCGACGGCGAGCCCGGCTCCACCTCGGCGATGTTGAGCGTCCAGTCGTCGGGCGCCTCGGGCGTGATCACCGTGCGCTCGTACTGCGTCGACGCGTCGGCCGCGATCTGTGCGACGTCGGGCGCGGGGCGCTCCGTGAGCTCGCCGCGCGGCACGATGAAGTACACGACCGCGACGATCGCGAGCGTCGCCAGCAGGGCGATGATGAGGTTGCGGAAGCTCTGGCTCTGCCGATAGCGCTTGGAGTTCTCGGCCTTGCGGGCCGCCTCCTCCTCGGGAGTCTCGGGGCGGCCGAGGTGCGCGGCGATGCGGGGTTCGCGCTGCTTCGCGGCCATCAGCCGTCGGCCTCGGCCGATGCCTGCTCGTCCGCCTCGGCACGGGCGGCGTCGAGGCGCCGCTTCGCGCCGAGCAGCCACTCCTCGCAGCGGGCAGCGAGCGCTTCGCCGCGCTCCCAGAGGGCGAGCGAGTGCTCGAGCGTGGGCGCGCCCTGCTCGAGCTCGGACACGACGCGCACGAGCTCATCGCGCGCCTGCTCGAACGAGAGGGTCGAGACGTCGGGGGCCTGGTCGGTCATCGTGTCCATCCTACTTTTCGTCGTCGGTGCCAGAAGACGCCGCCGCGCCCCGCGACGTCGCGCGCAGCGCGCCGCCGTCGAGCAGCACCGTGAGATCGGATCCTTCGGGGGCGTCTTCGGGCGCGCGGAGGATCGCGCCGTCGGACCGCTGCGCGATCGCGTAGCCGCGCTGCAGCGTCGAGGCGGGGGAGAGGGCGCGGAGCGAAGCGCGCAGCTCGCCCGTGCGGCGCTCGGCGCGGTCGATGATGCGCTGGGTGATGTCGCGCCCGCGCGAGACGGCGAGGAAGACCTCCTGCTGGCGCTCGCGGATCATCGACTCGGGGTCGCGCAGCGACGGGCGCGAGCGCACCTGCTCGAGCTGCTGGATGCCGTGCTGCACCTGCTGCTGCAGGCGCATCGTGAGCCTCGAGCGCAGCTGCTCGACCAGCGCCCGCTGCTCGCCCACGTCGGGCACGACGCGCTTCGCCGCGTCGGTCGGGGTCGAGGCGCGCAAGTCGGCGACGTCGTCGAGGAGCGGGTGGTCGTTCTCATGGCCGATCGCGCTGACGACCGGGGTCTGCGCCGCCGCGACCGCGCGGATCAGCCGCTCGTCGCTGAAGCCGAGCAGGGTCTGCGGATCGCCGCCGCCGCGCGCGATGATGATGACGTCGACCTCGGGGTCGGCGTCGAGCTGCTCGAGCGCCGCGAGCACCTCGGGCACGCTGCGCTCGCCCTGCACGGTGGCGTGGATCGTGCGGAACTCGACCTGCGGCCAGCGCAGCTGGGCGTTGCGGAGGACGTCTTTCTCGGCGTCGGACTGCGCGCCCGTGATGAGGCCGATGCGCGAGGGCAGGAACGGCAGCGCGCGCTTGCGCGAGGCGTCGAACAGCCCTTCGGCCTGCAGCTGCCGGCGCAGCTTCTCGAGTCGCTCGAGCTGCGCGCCGAGGCCCACGTGCTTCATCGACGACACCTGGAACGAGAACGAGCCGCGCTTCGTGAAGTAGTCGGCCTTGAGGCAGGCCACGACGTGATCGCCGACCTGGAACGAGTCGGTGAAGCGCGCGAGCACGTTCGACCAGATCTGGAGCGAGATCTGCGCGTCGCTCGTGAGATCTTTCATGCCGCCGAAGACGTTGCGCCCCCGCAGGTTCCACTGCGTGATCTCGCCCTCGACCCACACGGATCCCCACCGGTCGATCGAGGCCTTGATCGTCTGATTGAGGCGCGCGACGGAGGTCGGCGCGTCGGGCCCGGACTCGTGCGGCGCGACCTGATCGCTCGTCGGCGCGGCATCGGCGCCTGCGGAAGGCTGAAAGGACGTCACGGGTTCAGGGTATTCCGGACGTCTGACAAGAGAAGCCACGTACCCTGGGGGCATGAGCGCAACTGCCGTCTCGCTGCCCATCCCTCGCCTGCCCGTGCGCCGCGAGAGGCTCCAGAATGTCCCGGTCGACGGCGAGAAGAAGATCCTCCTCGCCGCGCCGCGCGGATACTGCGCGGGCGTCGACCGCGCCGTCATCACGGTCGAGAAGGCGCTCGAACGCTACGGCGCTCCCGTGTACGTGCGCAAGCAGATCGTGCACAACATCCACGTCGTGCGCGAGCTCGAGCAGAAGGGCGCGATCTTCGTCGAGGAGGTCGACGAGGTGCCCGAGGGCGCCCACGTCGTCTTCAGCGCCCACGGCGTCTCGCCCATGGTCGTCGACTCGGCGGCCGAGCGCGGCCTGCAGGCGATCGACGCCACGTGCCCGCTCGTGACGAAGGTGCACCGCGAGGCAAAGCGCTTCGCCCGCGACGACTACCAGATCCTGCTCGTCGGCCACGAGGGCCACGAGGAGGTCGAGGGCACGGCGGGCGAGGCCCCCGAGCACGTCACGATCGTGAACAACCCCGAAGAGGCCGACACGGTCGAGGTCGACGACCCGTCGAAGCTCGTGTGGCTGTCGCAGACGACGCTCTCGGTCGACGAGACGATGGAGACCGTGAACCGGCTCCGCGCGCGATTCCCCGAGCTGCACGATCCGCCGTCGGACGACATCTGCTACGCCACGCAGAACCGCCAGGTCGCGATCAAGAAGGTCGCGAAGGACGCCGATCTCGTGATCGTCGTCGGCTCGGCCAACTCGTCGAACAGCGTGCGCCTCGTCGAGGTCGCCCTGCAGTACGGCGCGAAGGCGGCCTACCGCATCGACTACCCCGATGAGGTGCGCCAGGAGTGGCTCGAGGGCGTGCGCACGGTCGGCATCACGAGCGGTGCGAGCGTGCCGGATGTGCTCGTGCAGGAGCTCATGCGCGAGCTCGCGCACGCCGGCTACGAGTCGGTCGAGGAGGTCCGCACGGCCGAGGAGGACCTCATGTTCTCGCTCCCGAAGGAGCTGCGCGGCGACCGTCCGCGCGGCGGACGCGGGGTGCGCGCGTGACCGATTCCCGCGCCGACGATCAGCCGCGCCCGCGCTACGGCGCGTACGCCTCGCCCGAAGAGCAGGCGGCGCGCAGCGGGCGCGAGGCGCCCGTCGTGGATCCGGCGCTCGTGCCGCGCGACATGCCGCCCGAGGCGCCGGGTTCGCCCGCGCGACGCCCCGCGGCGCCGGCACCTCAGGGCCGCTCATCGCTCGCGGATCGCATCGTCACGATCCTCCTCATGGCGATCGGCCTCTACTACGTGCTCGGCAGCATCGGGCTGTACACGGATCCGTCGGCGCTCGCCGACGCCATGCGCCTCGACGTCGAGCTGTCGGACTACGCGGGCCAGCGCGGCGCGGGGATCGCGGCGGTCGTCGTCATGCTCCTGGGCTGGCTCGCGACCGTGTGGTTCCTCTGGCGCCGCGGCGCGCGGGGCCGGTCGATGTGGTGGATCGCACTGCTCGCGGGCGTCGTGTTCAACTTCGTGGGCACGCTCATCGTGGCGATCCCGTTCGCGATGGATCCGAACGTCATGCAGGCGTTCATGGAGATGCAGGGCATCGAACAGCCCTGATCCCATTGCAGACGACGAATGCCCCGCCGAGGCGGGGCATTCGCTGTTGTCGGAGCCTTACGCGCTGATCGACTTGCCGTGCGAGCCGAGCTGCTGCGTCGCCTCGACGACGCGCGCGGCCATGGCCGTTTCGGCGACCTTGCCCCAGGCGCGCGGGTCGTACTGCTTCTTGTTGCCGACCTCGCCGTCGACCTTCAGCACGCCCGAGTAGTTCTCGAACATGTAGCCCGCGATCGAGCGGGTGAAGGCGTACTGGGTGTCGGTGTCGATGTTCATCTTGATGACGCCGTTGGCGACGGCGGTCGAGATCTCTTCGGCCGTCGAGCCGGATCCGCCGTGGAAGACGAGGTCGAGTGGCTTGGCGCCCGTGCCGAACTTCTCGGCGATGCCCGCCTGGATCTCGCCGAGCAGCTCGGGGCGCAGCTTGACGTTGCCGGGCTTGTAGACGCCGTGCACGTTGCCGAAGGTGAGGGCCGAGATGTACTTGCCCTTCTCGCCGAGGCCGAGGGCCTCGACGGCCTTCGTGACGTCGCCGACGGTCGTGTAGAGCGCCTCGTTGGAGCCCTCGTGCTTCACGCCGTCCTCCTCGCCGCCGACGACGCCGACCTCGATCTCGAGGATCGCGCCGATAGCGTGGGTGCGGGGGAGGAGCTCGCTCGCGATCTCGATGTTCTCGTCGAGGGGCACCGCCGAGCCGTCCCACATGTGCGAGTTGAAGATCGGCTCGCCGCCCGCCTTCACCTGGTCCTCGCTCGCGGCGAGGATTGGGAGGAGGAAGCTGTCGAGGGCGTCCTTCGGGCAGTGGTCGGTGTGGACGGCGACCGTGACGCCGTAGCTCTTGGCGACCTGGCGCACATACTGCGCCATCGCGATGGCGCCCGTCGCCCGGGCCTTGACGGTGTGGCCGGCGAAGTAGTCGGCGCCGCCCGTCGTCACCTGGATGATGCCGTCGGAGCCGGCCTCGGCGAGGCCCTGCAGAACGGCGTTGATGGTCTGCGAGCTCGAGACGTTGAACGCAGGGAAGGCGAAGCCGCCCTCCTTGGCGCGCGTGAGCATCTCGGCGTACTGATCCGGGGTTGCGACCGGCATGGCGCGGCTCCTTCTTTCTTCGGGTGAGGGGCAGGTCCCAGCCTATTCCGTGAGGCTGTCTGGCGGAACTCGTCGACGTGTCTCGCCATGGCGTTAAGAATCGCGATTTCTTCACGCGGATCGCGGGTGCATCGCGCGGTTTCTGCGCGATACGAGGGATACGCTCGGGATCATGACGGCTGATCACGAGATCCACGACACCGACGACCTCATCCCGCTGAGCCCGGATCGCAACATCGCGCTCGAGCTGGTGCGCGCGACGGAGGCCGCAGCCATCCGGTCGGTGCCGTTCATCGGTCGTGGCCAGAAGGAGCTCGCAGACGGCGCCGCCGTGGACGGCATGCGCGCGTTCCTGTCGACCGTCGAGTTCGACGGCGTCGTCGTGATCGGCGAGGGCGAGAAGGATCACGCGCCCATGCTCTTCAACGGCGAGCACGTCGGCACGGGGCGCGGCCGCGCGTACGACATCGCCGTGGATCCGATCGACGGCACGACCCTCACGGCGGAGGGCCGCAACAACGCGCTCTCGGTCATCGCGATGTCGGATCGCGGCACGATGCTCGATGCGTCGAGCGTCTTCTACATGGAGAAGCTCGTCACGGGCCCCGCGGGCGTGGGCGTCGTGGACATCCGCCTGCCGATCCAGGAGAACATCACGCGCCTCGCGAAGGCGCTCGGCAAGCCGGTCGAGGAGATGGTGGTGTCGGTGCTGAACCGCCCGCGCCACGAGCAGCTGATCGCCGACATTCGGTCGACGGGAGCGGGTACGCGCCTCATGAGCGACGGCGACGTCGCCGGCGGCATCAACGCGGCTCGCCACGACGCGCGCACCGATATGTGCGTCGGCGTGGGCGGCAGCCCCGAGGGCATCGTCACGGCCTGCGCGATCAAGGCGCTGGGCGGTCACATCCAGGGCCGCATGTGGCCGAAGGACGACGACGAGCGCCAGCGCGGCATCGACGCGGGTCTGCCGATGGACGAGGTGCTCGAGGCCGAGGACATGGTCACGGGCAACAACACGATCTTCGTCGCGACGGGCGTCACGGACGGCGCGCTCGTCGCGGGCGTGAAGCGTCGCGAGGGGTACCTGTTCACGGAGAGCGTCGTGCTGCGCGGACACTCGGGCACGCTGCGCCGGATCTCGAGCGAGCACCTCGAGTCGAAGTGGCTTTGAGGATCGGCGTGGGATACTTTTCCTCATGACTGAAGCCTCGGATAAGTCGCCGTCCGCGGGAGCGCGCGCCGTCGTCGCGGACGCACAGGATCCGGCTCGTCGTCCCGACGTGCTCTTCCGCGTGCGTCGGCCCGTCGGCACCGAGCCGAGCGTGTGGTGGCCGATCGGCGCGTTCATCGTGGTCTCGGCGGGGATCCTCGCGGGCCTGAACTGGCTGCCGGGCTGATCAGGCCGCGTTGTCGCGCTCGCTGAGAAGCTCGGGGGCGGACGCACGCCGCACCGGCGTCTCGATCGGCTGCGGAGCGTTCGTCTGCTCGAGCTTCGACGCATCGATGCCGGGGAACTTGCGTGCCGTCACGAGCACGCGCGACTCGAGCGACCCGATGAGGTTGTTGTAGGCGTCGACCGTGCGCTCGATCGCGCGTCGCATGTCCTGCGCGTGCCCGGAGAGTGAGCCGAGGCGCTCGTAGAGCTGGTTGCCGAGGTCGAACAGCGTCTTCGCCTCCTCGGAGACCTCGTGCTGCGTCCAGGCGTAGGCGACCGTCTTCAGCACCGCCCACAGGTTGACGGGCGAGGCGAGGGCGACGCGCTTGCCGAAGGCATACTCGAGCAGCGCGGGATCTTCTGCGAGGGCCGACGAAAGCACCGACTCGCTCGGAATGAAGCACACGACGAACTCGGGGCTCGCATCGAGGCCCGACCAGTACGACTTCTTCGCGAGCGCGTCGACGTGCGCCCGCACGGCGCGCACGTGCTTCTGCAGCAGGTCGGCCCGCCGCGCCGCCTCCTCGCCGACCGCGGTCTCGGGGATCGCCTGCGCGTCCAGGAAGGCCGCGAGCGGCGCCTTCGCATCGACCGCGATCGACGTGCCGCCGGGCAGGTGCACGAGCATGTCGGGGCGGCCGGATCCCGCGTCGGACGAGATCGCCGACTGCTCGTCGAAGTCGACGCGCGCGATGAGGCCCGCGGACTCGACGATGCGGCGCAGCTGCGTCTCGCCCCAGACGCCGCGCGTGGTGTTGGAACGCAGGGCACCCGCGAGCGATTCGGTCGTCGCCCGCAGCTGCTCGTCGAGGGCCTGCGCGGACCGGAGCTGCTCGGAGACCTGACCGAACTGCTCGACGCGCTCGCGCTGCATCTCGTCGACGCGCTGCTGCATGCGGTGCAGCGTCTCGCGCACGGGGGAGAGCGCCTCGAGCACGGCGCTCTCGCGCTGCGCGCGCAGCGCCTGTTCCTGCCGGTCGACGCGCTCGCGCTCTGCCGCCTGCTGTGAGCGTTGCTCGGCGCGCTCGAGCTCCTGTCTCAGCGCCACGGCCTCGGCCTCGGCGCGCGCGGCGTCGGCCGCCAGGGATCCCGTGCGCGAGGCATGGGCGAACCAGCCCGCGGCGCCTCCCGCGGCGAGAGCGATGATGAGGGCGATGATCCACGCGAAGTCCATGTGACCACCCTGCACGGCACCCCTGACATTCGAAGCCCAGGTGCGCGGATCCGGCCCGGATAGACTCGTGTCTCGTGGCTCTGACTATCGGCATCGTGGGACTGCCCAATGTGGGCAAGTCGACCCTCTTCAACGCTCTGACCAAGAACACCGTGCTCGCGGCGAACTATCCGTTCGCGACGATCGAGCCGAACGTCGGCGTCGTCGAGCTGCCGGATCCGCGTCTCGACCGCCTGGCTGAGATCTTCGGGTCGCAGAAGATCCTTCCCGCGCCCGTCTCGTTCGTCGACATCGCCGGCATCGTGCGCGGCGCGAGCGAGGGCGAGGGCCGAGGCAACCAGTTCCTCGCGAACATCCGCGAGGCCGACGCGATCGCGCAGGTCGTGCGCGTCTTCACCGACGGCGACATCACGCACGTGGACGGCAAGGTCGATCCCGCGAGCGACATGGACACGATCAACACCGAGCTGATCCTCGCCGACATGCAGACGCTCGAGAAGGCCGTCCCGCGCATCGAGAAGGAGGTCAAGGGCAAGAAGACCGACGCCTCCGTGCTCGCGGCGGCGCAGGAGGCCCTCGGCATCCTCGGCGAGGGCACGACGCTGTTCCAGGCCGGCTTCGACACGACGCCGATCAAGGAGCTGGGCCTGCTGACCGCGAAGCCCATGCTCTTCGTCTTCAACGTCGACGAGAGCGTGCTCACGGACGAGGCGCGCATGGCAGAGCTCGCCGCCCTCGTCGCGCCGGCCAAGGCCGTGTTCCTCGACGCGAAGGTCGAGTCGGAGCTGATCGACCTC
>JAJUIM010000367.1 GCA_029267645.1 Microbacterium sp. | reverse complement strand
CCGTCGAGCTCGCGCGTGCGCTCGCCGATCCACAGGAAGTGCGCCGAGGTGTCGTACACCTCGCCCGTGCGCGAGTCGACGCGCGTGAGCGGGCGCTCGTAGTCCATGAGCAGGCCCTCGTGCCCCGTGTAGAAGTCGACGCGCTTGAGCTCGTCGAAGTCGGCGCCAGCCGCCTCCATGAACTTGATCGCGCGGTCGATCTCGGTCGCCATCTGCTCGTAGCGCTTGTTGGCGGGGTTCTCAGCGAAGCCCTTGTTCCACGAGTGCACCTCGCGGAGGTCGGCGAAGCCGCCCTGCGTGAAGGCGCGGATGAGGTTCAGGGTGCTCGCGGCCGTGTGGTAGGCGCGCAGCAGGCGCTGCGGGTCGGCCGTGCGCGACTCCTCCGTGAAGTCGAAGCCGTTGACGATCTCGCCGCGGAACGCCGGCAGCGTGACGTCGCCGCGCGTCTCGGTGTCCTTCGAGCGCGGCTTCGCGAACTGCCCCGCCATGCGCCCCATCTTCACGATGGGCATGGAGGCGCCATACGTCAGCACGACCGCCATCTGCAGGACCGTCTTGATGCGGTTGCGGATCTTGTCGGCCGTGGCGCCCGAGAAGGTCTCGGCGCAGTCGCCGCCCTGCAGCAGGAACGCCCGGCCCGCGGCCGCCTCGCCAAGGCGATAGCGCATCTCGTCGACCTCGCCCGCGAACACGAGCGGCGGAAGACTCGCCAGCTCGGCCGACACCAGCTCGACGGCGGCCTGGTCGGGCCACTGCGGCTGCTGCTTGATCGGGAGTTCGCGCCATGCATCGAGCGCGTCGAGAGAGTGCTGCATCCCACGATCCTAACGGCTCGGGGAGAACCGCCGGCGACGCGTCAGGAGAAGGCGCTGCGCGCGGTCGATCCCTCTTCCTCTGCCTTCTGACGGTGCTTCGACGCGTAGTCGTCGACGTACTCCTGACCGCCGAGCTGCTGCAGCGCGACCATGATCTCGTCGGTCACGCTGCGCAGCACGAAGCGATCGTCCTCGAGCCCCTCGTAGCGCGAGAAGTCGAGCGGCTCGCCGATCACGACACCCACGCGCACGATGCGCGGGCGCGACGCGCCGATCGGCAGCATCGTGTCGGTGTCGACCATGATGACGGGGATCACGGGGACCTTCGCGACGAGCGCCATGCGCGCGAGACCCGTGCGCCCCTTGTAGAGCCGCCCGTCGGGGCTGCGCGTGCCCTCGGGGTAGATGCCGAGCAGATCGCCCGCGCCGATGACCTGCAGCGCCGTGTTGAGCGCCGCCTCGGAGGCGGATCCGCCCGAGCGGTCGATCGGGATCTGCCCCGTGCCCTTCATGAACCACTTCGTCGCCCAGCCCTTGAGGCCCTTGCCCGTGAAGTACTCCGACTTCGCGAGGAATGACATGCGGCGCTCAAGCATGAGCGGCAGGAAGATCGAGTCCATGACCGACAGGTGGTTGCTCGCGAGGATCGCCGCACCCTGCTTGGGAACGTTCTCGGCCCCCGTGATCCATGGGCGGAAGATGCCCTTGATGACCGGCCCAACGAGCAGGTACTTGAGGATCCAGTAAAACACCGCGTGACGCTCCTGACGTTAGGGACGGCCCGATTCTAGTGTGCGCGCGTATCGCTCGTCGGCAATGCGGTGGCAGGGCGGCCGCACGCACCCCTAGACTCGGCAGATAGCCTCATCGAGCGCGCGGTGCGCCGCCGCCGACCCGACCCGGTGTCAAAGGAGTTGCCGTGATCGAGTTCTCCGCCGATCCCCTCGTGCCCACAGATCCCCAGCGGAACATCAGCGACCTCCTCGCCGACCGCGCGCGGGACACCCCCGACAAGGTGCTGTTCGGGATCCCCGACGGCGATGGCTGGCGCGACAAGACAGCGCGCGAGTTCGAAGCCGAGGTGATCCAGCTCGCGAAGGGCTTCGTCGCCGACGGCGTGCGCCCCGGCGACAAGATCGGCTTCCTCGCGCGCACCACCTACGAGTGGACGCTCGTCGACTTCGCGCTGCACTACGCGGGCGCCATCATGGTGCCCGTCTACGAGACGAGCTCGCCCGACCAGATCCAGTGGATCCTGTCCGACTCGGGCGCCGTGGCCCTCATGGTCGAGACCGCGGAGCACGACGAGCGGTTCTCGGCCGTGCGCGATCAGCTGCCGCTCATCGGCACGTATTGGCGCATGGACGAGGGCGCGCTGGACGCGCTCGTCGAGAAGGGCGCGAGCGTCGAGGACGCCGAGATCGATCGCCGTCGCCACCTCGCGCGCGGCGACGACGTCGCGACGATCATCTACACCTCGGGTTCGATGGG
>JAJUIM010000212.1 GCA_029267645.1 Microbacterium sp. | reverse complement strand
CCGCGGTCGAGGCGTTCGCGCGCAGCCTGCCGCACGCCCTCGCGTCGGCGCGCCGCTACCTCGACGCGACGTCGCGGCGGGCGAGCGTGACGGATCCCGCCGAGCCGGCGCCCGTCCCCGCCGGCCCGCTCGGCCTGCGCGCCTCGCACGTGCGGTACGCCTACCCGGGCGCCCGCGCCGTCGTCGACGACCAGTCGTTCGACCTCCCGGCGGGCGAGTCGCTCGCGATCGTGGGGGAATCGGGGAGCGGCAAGTCGACGCTCGCGTCGCTGCTGCTGCGGCAGCGCGACGCGCAGGCAGGCACGATCGAGCTCGTCGGATCCGCCGGCGCCGTCGACGTGCGCGACGTCGCGCTCCGCGACCTCCGCGGGGCGGTCGCCCTCGTCGAGCAGCGGCCCGTGCTCGTCGCGGGCAGCGTGCTCGACAACCTGCGCCTCGGCAATCCCGAGCTCGGCGAGGACGCCGCGTGGGCCGCGCTCGAGGAGGCGTCGCTCGCCGACGATGTCCGCGCTCACAGCGACGGCCTGCGCGCCAGGCTGAGCGAGGACGGGCTGTCGCTCTCGGGTGGTCAGCGCCAGCGGCTGAGCCTCGCGCGTGCCCTGGCCCGCGCGCCGCGGATCCTCATCCTCGACGAGGCGACGAGCCACCAGGATCCCGCGACGGCGCGCGCCGTCCGCGACGCGGTCGCGTCGCGCCCCGATCTGACGGTCGTCGTCATCGCGCACAGGGCCGACGCGACGCGGGGCATCGCGCGCACCCTGCGAATGCCCTCCGCTTCCTGAACCGCCACCGTGTCGCTGCCGCGGGCCCCCTCCCGCGCGCGTACTCTCGTGGGGTCATGATCCGGTTCGAGAACGTCACCAAGCGATACCGCGGCACCGCGCGCCCGGCACTCGACGACATCGACTTCGAGGTCGAGCGCGGCGAGTTCGTCTTCCTCGTCGGGGCGTCGGGATCGGGTAAGTCGTCCTGCCTGCGCCTCATGATGCGCGAGGACACGCCGACCGACGGGCGCGTGCTCGTCCTGGGGCGCGACACGCGCACCCTGAGCGATCGGCGCACCCCCTACTTCCGCCGCAATATCGGCACGGTGTTCCAGGACTTCCGGCTGCTGCCGACGAAGACGGTGGGGCAGAACATCTCGTTCGCCCTGAAGGTCATCGGCCGCTCGCGCGCGTTCATCAAGTCGGCCGTGCCCGAGGCGCTCGAGCGCGTCGGGCTCGAGGGCATGGCGAAGCGCATGCCCCACGAGCTCTCGGGCGGCGAGCAGCAGCGCATCGCGATCGCCCGCGCGATCGTCAACCGGCCCCAGATCGTGCTCGCCGACGAGCCGACCGGAAACCTCGACCCGACGACGTCGGTCGAGATCATGCGCGTGCTCGAGGCGATCAACGCGGCCGGCACGACCGTCGTCATGGCGACGCACGAGGCCGGCTTCGTCGACAAGATGCAGCGCCGCGTGATCGAGCTGCGCGAGGGGCGCCTCGTGCGCGACGAGCAGCACGGCCGCTACGGCGACACGTCGGCGGTCGGCACCCTGCGCCCCGAGGCCGAGAAGGGCGCCTCGGCGCTCGCGGCACGCACGGCCGCGCTCGAGGTGCAGCGCGAGGTCGCCGACCGCGGCGTCGCGACGGGAGTCGTCGCAGCGGCCGCGGAGGCTGTCGCCGCGCCCGCCGCCTCGGCCGACGAACCCGGGCCGACGCAGCGCCCGGCTGAAGAGCCGGTCGCGGAGGAGCCCCGAGTCGACGAGTCCACAGCAGCTGAGGCCGAGGTCGACGAGGCGCAGGCGGCGGACGAGGCCAGCCCGCGCTCGACGTCGATCCCGCAGGTCGAGGTCGACGTCGACGAGCTGGGCATGGCCGAGCGCCTCGGCATCGAGCGCCGCGGCGACGACGAAGTGGGGCCGACCTCGTGAACTTCTCGCTCATCATGTCGGAGGCCCTCCAGGGGCTCCGCCGCAACGTCTCGATGGTCATCTCGGTCATCCTCGTGACCTTCGTCTCGCTCACCTTCGTGGGCGCCGCGATCCTCATGCAGGCGCAGATCCAGAAGACGAACTCGTACTTCGAGGATCGCGCGCAGGTCGACATCTATCTGTGTCCCGAGGATTCCGCGGTCGAGACCTGCGTCGACGGCGCCGCGACGGAGGATCAGATCGCCGCGGTCGAAGAGCAGCTGCAGGGCGACACGCTGGGCCCGCTCATCGACGGTTTCACGTTCGAGTCGCAGGAAGAGGCGCACGAGGCGCTGAGCGAGGTCGTCGACGAGAGCGTCGCGAGCATCATCTCGGTCGAGCAGACGAGCGCGATCTTCCACGTCAACCTCCTGGACCCCGATCAGACCGACGTCATCACCGAGGCCTTCAACGGCGTCCAGGGCGTCGAGGAGGTCACGAACCAGCTCGAGTACCTCGACCCGCTGTTCCAGGCGCTGACGATCGCGACCTACATCGCGATCGGCGTCGCGGTGCTCATGCTCATCTCGGCCGTCCTGCTGATCGCGACGACGATCCGCCTGTCCGCGTACTCGCGGCGTCGCGAGGTCGGCATCATGCGCCTCGTCGGCGCGTCGAACGGCACGATCCAGACGCCGTTCGTGCTCGAGGGCGTCATCGCGGCGTTCATCGGCGCGGCGCTCGCGAGCGCCGCCGTGCTCGTCGGCGTGCGGGTCGGCGTCGAGGACTACCTGTCGCAGGAGGCGGGCGCGATCCCGTGGATCACCCTCGCCGACGCCTGGTACGTCGTGCCGCTCATCGTCGGCCTCGGCGTGATCCTGGCCGCGGTCTCGGCGGGCGCTGCGATCCGCCGCTGGCTGCGGGCCTGAGGCGCGCGGATCCTGGCATAGGATAGAGGGCTGTCGCCCAATCGGATGCCGGGAGGTGAGCACATGGCTCGGGAACAGGGTGAGAAGGTGATCGCGGTCAACCGCCGCGCGCGCCATCAGTACACGATCGAGAAGACCTACGAGGCGGGCATCGTGCTCACGGGCACCGAAGTCAAGTCGCTGCGCGCGGGGCACGCCAACCTCACCGACGGCTACGCGTTCGTCGACAAGGGCGAGGCCTGGCTCGACCAGGTGAACATCCCGCAGTACTCGCAGGGCACCTGGACCAACCACGCGGCCAAGCGCCAGCGCAAGCTGCTGCTGCACAAGGACGAGATCACGAAGCTCGGCCAGAAGGCGGCCGCGGGCGGCTACACGCTCGTGCCGCTGCGCCTGTACTTCTCGGACGGCCGCGCGAAGGTCGAGATCGGCGTCGCGAAGGGCAAGACCGAGTACGACAAGCGCCAGACGCTGCGCGAGCGGCAGGACAAGCGCGAGGCCGAGCGGGCGATGCGCATGCGCAACCGCCTCGGCGAGTGATCCACAGGCATCTACGCCACCCCCGCCGCTCCGCCTAGCCTGGCGGCGTGAACGCGCCCGAGATCCTGCTGGCCGCGGCGCAGATCGCCTTCGCGGCGGTGGGCGCGTGGCTCACGCACATCGACATCAGAGAGCACAGGCTGCCGAACCGCATCGTGCTGCCCGCGGCGCTCGTGCTCGCGGCGCTCGCGATCGCGGCGTCCGCGGCCGACGGATCCGCCGACGCCGCGCTCCGCGCCGGTGCGGGCGCTGCGCTGCTCGGCGGCTTCTACCTCGTACTGCGCGCGGCGAGCGGGGGAGGGCTCGGCGGCGGCGACGTGAAGCTCGCCGTGCCGACGGGTCTCGTGCTCGCGTGGGACGGGTGGCACGCATTCGTCGCGGGCGGCGCGCTCGCGTTCGCGATCGGCGGCACGTGGGCGCTGGGGCTCATCGCCCTGCGGCGCGGATCCCGCCAGACGCACATCGCCTTCGGCCCGTGCATCGTGACCGGCGCGCTCGTGGGGATGGGGCTGGCGTGAGCGCCCCGGGCCGATAGCGTGGGGG
>JAJUIM010000152.1 GCA_029267645.1 Microbacterium sp. | reverse complement strand
CGGCTCATCGCGTGGGTGCCCGGCCGCACCCAGCTCGTGTCGGGGACAGAGGGGCCCGCCGTCTACGTCGACTTCGGCCACACGCCCGATGCCTTCGAGAAGACGCTCGCGGCGGTGCGCCGCGTCACGCCCGGCAAGGTCATCATGCTCTTCGGCGCCGACGGCGACCGCGATGCGACGAAGCGCCACGACATGGCGCGCACGGCGGTCGAGGGCAGCGACGTCGTCGTGATCACCGACCACCACCCGCGCCACGAGGACGCCGCCTCGATCCGCGCGACGCTCCTCGAGGGCGCGCGGCTCGCGGATCCGCGGCACGAGGTGTACGAGGTCTCGCCGCCCGAGCGCGCGATCGTGAAGGCCGTCAGCCTCGCGGGCCCCGGCGACGCGATCCTCTGGGCCGGCCCGGGGCATCAGAACTACCGCGACATCGAGGGCGTGCAGTGGGGCTACTCGGCCCGCGAGCTCTCGCGCCGCGCGCTCATCGCCGCCGGCTGGCCCGCCCCCGACCGCGTCTGGCCGAACCCCTACGGCGACGAATGACCGTCCTGCTGTTCGTCGCAGGCATCGTCGTCATGCTCGTCGGGCTCGGCGTCTCGATCGCCCTGCACGAGCTCGGCCACATCGTGCCGGCGAAGGCGTTCGGTGTGCGCGTCGGACAGTACATGATCGGCTTCGGTCCCACGCTGTGGTCGAAGAAGGTCGGCGAGACCGAGTACGGATTCAAGGCGCTGCCGCTCGGCGGCTTCATCTCGATCGCGGGCATGTACCCGCCGAGCCCCGCGCAGGACGGGGCGCGGAAGCGCCTGTGGTCGACGCTCGTGCAGGACGCGCGCGAGCAGAACGACGAGACGATCGCCGAGGCGGGGGAGCGCACGCTGTACCGCCTCGCGACGTGGAAGCGCGTCGTCGTCATGCTCGGCGGGCCGTTCATGAACCTCGTGCTCGCGGTCATCGCGTTCTCGGTCATGCTGAGCGGCATCGGCATCCAGCAGCCGACCGCGACCGTCGCGTCGGTCTCGGAGTGCGTGCTGCCGGCCGGCACCGAGCAGACCGAGTGCACGGCGGCGGATCCGGCGACGCCGGCCGCGGAGGCGGGCCTTCGGCCGGGCGACACGATCACGTCGGTCGACGGCACGGCGGTGTCGGACTTCGACGAGGCCTCGGCCATCATCCGCGAGCACCCCGATGAGCGCATCGCGGTCGAGATCGTGCGCGACGGCGCCGAGCGCACGCTGCAGATCACGCCGATCCTCGCCGAGAACCAGTACACGAACGCCGACGGCGAGCTCGTGACCGACGAGGTCGGCTTCGTCGGATTCAGCCCGACGCAGGAGCGCGTGCGCCAGCCGATCTGGGCGGGCGCCGAGCAGACGCTCGCGAACACGGGCGCCGTCGCCGAGATCATCGTGCAGCTGCCCGTGAAGCTCTACGACACGGCCGTCGACCTGTTCACGGGCGGCGAGCGCGACCCCGACGGGCCGATCAGCGTCATCGGCGTGGGCCGCATCGCGGGCGAGGTGGCGGCGACCGAGGCGCCCATCGTCGACCGCGTCGCGGTGCTGGTGAACCTCTTCGGGTCCCTGAACATCGCGCTCATGGTGTTCAACCTGATCCCGCTGCTGCCGCTCGACGGCGGGCACGTCGTCGTCGCGCTGTGGGACGGCATCAAGCGGGCCTTCGCCAAGCTGACGGGGCGCCCCGCGCCGAAACCCGCGGATGCGACGCGCCTCGTGCCCCTGACGCTCGTCGTCGTCGTGTTCATGATCAGCATGGCCGCGCTGCTGTTCGCGGCCGACATCTTCAACCCCGTCGACCTGTTCGGCGGGTAGCGCTGCGCCTGCGCCCCGCGGGGCGACGCGGTCTCGGCAGGGGCTACCGGCGCTCTGGGCGGACGAGACCGAGGAGCGCCGCGCGTCTGAGTGCCTCGGACTCGCTGTGCACGCCGAGCTTTCGGTAGATCGAGCGGAGGTACACCTTGATAGTTGAGGGCGCGAGGAAGAGCCGCTCGGCGACCGCTCGTCGGTCGCCTAGTTGAGCCAGGGCCGTGAGCACCTCGATTTCGCGCCCGGTGAGTGCGGTGTCGTCGGGCAGTTGATCGGACCGCACGAAGACGGGGATGCCGCGTATCGCGGCGGCGAGAGGGCTTGCGGTGCCGAGTGCGCCGACGAGGCGCTCGCGGTCGTCCGCTGTGAGGAGGACGAGACCGCCGCAGACACCGTGCAGCTCGTAGATCACGTTCAGCTCGCGTGCCGTCGATCTGAGCAGCTGGTCGTCGCCCGAGCGGCAGGCGAACCGCGTGAGCAGGACCAGCGCGGAGTGACGTTGCAGGGGCGTGTCGGCCGCAGTCGCTGCTCGAGTGATCGAATCCTCGGCACGCCGGGCTCCGTCGCGGTGGAAGTCGACGATCGCACGAAGTGTGAGGAACATGGAGTCGTTATCGGAGGTGAGCGGTACCACCGGGCGCACGGGGACGCCGGCCAGTGTGAGGGTGATCGCGATCGCGCTGAGACAGCGTCGGTGACCGCTGTCGTAGTTCTCGCCCGACCGCTCGGCGACTGCGGTCACGTATCGAGCTCGGGCCGTCGTCGCGTCTCCTTCCGCGAGGTCGAGCACGATGGCGCCGAACAGCACGAGTTCCCAGCGCCGAGTTGTGCCGCCGTCGGGGTCGATGCGCGTCATCGCATCGCGGAGATCGTCGAGATCCATGGTGAAGATCGCCTTCGCAAGCCGCGCCAGCGTCGCATAGTCGCTCGAAGGCCTGGCCGCCGTTCGTTCGAGAGCCGCCGCGGCTCGACGACACCTGCCCGTGCACACATCGAGGAAGATCTTGAGAGCCTGCGTGCGCGTGCGCTGTTCCGTCAGCTCGAGGGCGCTGCAGAATGCGGAGAGCGTCGCGATCAGCGCGCTCGCCAACGTGTAGGCGTGGTCGCGGATCAGTGCGGCTGCCAGCTCATACGCGACGTCCACGAGCGCGCCCGCGAGGGAGATGTCGATGCGGCGAGCCGCTGACGCCGCGCGGAATCGCGCGGCGAAGCTCGTTGCGCGTGCGGCGGAGCGCGCTCTGTCATTGAGCCGGCTGTGCGCGAGCGCCTCGATCCCCAGGAGCAGGAGGTTCTCGCTGTCGCTCACGGCTGGTCGGTCTCGCGCGGCGGCGATCGCGGCGCGAAGGTGGGCCCGGGCATCGCCGCTGTCGTCTGGCGACTCGACGAGCTGGCTCGCCAGCCACAGCGAGAGCGGAGCATTTTCGCGGACGAGGTCGGCCGGCAGCGCCCGGACGCGGTCGAGCACGTACGGACGCGCCTTGCCCTTCGGCGGCCACGCGCGGATGCCGACATGCCCGATGAGCGCGATGTCCTCGCTGTCGAGCGCGTGGTCGAGCGCCTGCGCGTAGTCGCCGCGCTCGATGTGCCATTGCGCGGCGATCCGCGATGCCTCGATGAAGTCCGACCGCCATCTCACCCGCAAGAGGCTGCGCGCATCGTGGCGCATCGCGGGCTCGAGGACGACCTGCGCCGAGTCGTCGGAGGTCACGCCGAACCCCAGCGTCACGAGACGGTCCAAGAACACGGCTGCGTCGGAGCGACTCGTCAGGCGCCGAGCGAGGCCGTGATCAACGACCTTGGGAACCGCCAGAAGGCACGCCACTCGTAGCTCGTTGATGTCCCCAAAACGGTCCGTGAACCGCAGCCTCGAGACTTCTGCGTCCATTGGGCTCCTCTGCCTGTCAACCAGAAGAATGGATAACCGTCTCCTATAAGACGCGGAGATCAGCTCTTCATGACGCGAGTCGCGCCTGATCGGTGCGCTCGGGGGTATCCGGGGGGTAATTCCGGTCTCAGCACCGGCGTTCGTCGCCGGGAGCGGTTGATACTCATGACGCGCAGCGGCCCGACGGTTCAGGCCCGACCGCTGCGCGCTGCTTCGTGTGCACGAGGCAGCTCGCTTGAGAGAGAAGAGGGGGATCATGCGGTCTGACAGAAAACGCGCCAGCAGCGTGGTGCCGGGAACCAGACGCGGCTTCGCGATAGCCGCGGCGGTCTCGGTTGCGCTTCTGGGAGTGCAGCACGCGGGCCCGGCGTTCGCAGTACCGGACGATGGCAGGGCCGAACTCGTCGTCACCGCGGGAGGCGACAGGAACGGGACAGCCGCCGGAGCGGTCACAGGGGTCGAAGGCGTGACGTTCGCCGTCATCGCCGGTTCCGCAGACCAGCGGCCGTCGTCTGCCGACGGCGCGGTTGCGACGTTCGCATCGGGAGCAGACGGGCGCGCTGTGCTCTCGTCGCTCGAGCCGAGCGATGCCGGTTACTGGGTGGTTCCGGTTTCCGCCCCCGACGGGTACTCAGTCATCGAGCGCGAGACGCGCGCGCGGTTCGACGGGTCGCAAGCCGTCGTGCTCGAGCGCTACGGGTTCCATACGGGCCCTGTCGCGGCGGGCGAGACGATCGCGGTTCCCGCGGGATTCGAAGCGAGCAGCGTCAACTCCGATGCCGCATATTTGAACGACGCCGGTTTCATGGCCGTCACTCGAGACAATCCGAATCTGCGTACGCTGGCATGTGACGAAGGCATCGACGTCACCCTCGTGGCGGACCTGTCCTTCTCGACAGACGGCCAGTTCAGGCCGCACGACAGCCCCTACCGCGACGCTGTCAACAGCTTCATCGACGGGTTCGAGGGGTCGGAAGGATCGACGCTTCGCATCGCGACGTTCTCCGGCACGGCTCCTGCCGCGGGGCAGATGGAGACGACGCAGGCATTCTCGATGACGGACGCCGCTGACGTCGAGGCCGCGCACGATCGCGTCGCATCGCTCAACAGGGTCGAGCGCGGCGGAAGCTACCTCCAGGGCACGAACTGGGACGCGGGGCTCTCGCAGCTCGCACCGGACGCCGCCGAGACAGACCTCGTCGTTTTCCTGACGGACGGGCTGCCGACGCTCGACAACGACGAGATCACCGGCCTCGACCCGAATGCCGGCGGGAATACGAATCAGCTTCGGACGAAGGTCCGCAACGTCGACTTCGCCGTCGCCGCTGCAAACACGCTGAAGGCGAGCGGCACGCGGGTCGTCGCCGCAGGAGTCGGTCCGGTCGGTGCCGCTGATTATGCGGTCCCGAATCTCGCTGCGATCTCTGGACCGGTCGCCGGCTCTGACTATTACCAGACCGGCTGGGACTCGCTGTCTGAGTCTCTTCAGGAGATCATCGATGACGCGTGCAACCCGGGTTATGTGTTCTCGAAGTCGTCGGATCCGGTGTCGGGTTCGGAGGTTCAGCCGGGCGAGACGGTGACGTACACGCTGTCGGGTGAGAACACGGGCGACACGGACCTGGATGTTGTGATCGATGATGATCTGTCGGAT
>JAJUIM010000041.1 GCA_029267645.1 Microbacterium sp. | reverse complement strand
GATCCGCCGCTTTCCGCCGTTCCCGTGCCGTCCCGGCGCGACTCGCGGCGCCGGCGCGGCTACGCCGTCGTCGAGACGCTGCTGCGCGCGGCGGGCGCCGATCCGGTGCCCGCGCTGCGGTGGTCGAGGCGGGTGGACGACCAGCGCGGGCTCGGCCGCGAGGACCGCGCCCGCAACGTGCGCGCGGCGCTCGACGCGCGAGGGATCCGCCGGGGCGAGCGGGTCGTGATCGTCGACGACGTCGCGACGACGGGCGCGACGCTCCTCGAGGCCGAGCGCGCGCTCGCCGCGGCGGGCGCGCAGGTCGTGGCCGCGGCGGTGCTCGCGCGCACCCCGCTGCACGCCGTCGTGAACGCACAGTGACACGCCCGGAAACGCAAGACAAGAAATGGGTGACAGGGGCGCGAAGGGGGAATACGGTGGGGCCAAGAAGCGACGTGGTTCGCTCACTCCGGGCGAACCGGATTGGGAGGCACAAGATGGACACGAGCATCGTCGGTGTGGGCGTCACCATCACCGAGAGGTTCCGGACCGTTGTCGATGAGAAGCTCGCGCGCGTCGAGACTCTCGCCCCTCGTGCCGACACGCTGGACGTCAAGGTGACGAAGTCCGCACACCATCGCGGACGCGTCGAGGAGACCAAGGTCGAGCTGACCGTCACCGGCAAGGGCAAGGTCGCCCGCGCCGAGGCCCGCGCCGAGGACAAGTTCCAGGCGCTCGAGACCGCGCTGGACAAGCTGACGACCCAGCTGCGCCGCGCGAAGGACAAGCGCGTCACGGGCCGTCAGCGGCCGCAGGGCGCGCACCTCGAGAAGGGCACGGGATCGCTCGAGGGCATCGACATCACCCCCGTCGACGCCGAGACCCTGCACGCCGTCGCGACCGGGACGATCCCCGTGAGCACGCAGGAGGCGGAGGAGGAGTACTCGCCCGTCGTCATCCGCACGAAGACCTTCGCCCCCGAGTGGATGACGGTCGAGGACGCGGTCGACCGCATGGAGCTCGTCGGCCACGACTTCTTCCTGTTCGTCGACGCCCGCACCGACAAGCCGAGCGTCGTCTACCGTCGCCGCGGGTGGGACTACGGTGTCATCTCGCTCGACATGCAGGCCCCGCCCGAGCAGCAGCTCGCGGGCTGACATGGGTCGGCGAGACGGCGCCGGGTGCTTCGCCCGGCGCCGTCTCGGCGTTCAGACCGACTTCTCGATGCGCGCCGCGAAGAAGGATCCGGCGTCCTCGCGCAGCGGGTATCCCGCGACCTGCTCGCTCGCGACGACGATGTGCGGCACGCGGAACAGCCACTCGCTCGAGGCGTCCTCTGCGGCGCCGCGCGCCGCGAGCTTCAGCAGTTCGGCGCGCTCAGCGGCGCTCGTCACGAGCTCCGACTGCTGCACCCACTCCGACACCTCGGGGTTCGCATAGCCCCACGACGCCGCGGGATCGGCGAGCGTATCGAGTCCGTCGTCGTCGACATGCTCGTCGAGGATTGCGTCGATCTCGGGGTCGTTCGCGCTCGCCGCGTCGAGCTCATCCGCCGAGAGCTCGCGGATGTCGACGCGCACGCTCACCTCGGCGAGCTGCGTCTGGATGAGCGTCGCGGCGTCGACGTACGGCGAGTCGGCCTCGACCGCGAGCACGACGCGCAGGCCGCGCGCCGCGCCCGCCTCCTCGAGCAGGTCGCGCGCCGCATCGGGATCGTACGGATCGAGCGACGTGAGGTCCTCGTACCAGGGGGCATCGGGCGAGACCGACGAGCCCGTCAGCTCGCCGTAGTCGCCCCAGACGGCCTCCCTGACGGCCTCATCGTCGATCGCCGACGACACGGCTTGGCGCACGCGCGCGTCGGCGAACGGCGCGCGCGTCGCGTTGAAGGCGACCCGGGCGGCCGACGTCGATGCGCCTTCGTGCACCACGAGGGCGCTGTTCGCCCCGAGCGACTCGATCGCGGATGGGGTCGGCTGGTCGGCGATGATGTCGACGGCGCCCGCGACGAGCGCGTTCTCGAGCGCGGGCGCGTCGGAGAAGAGGTGGAAGGTGACCCCGCCGTTGGCAGCCGCATCGCCCCAGTAGCCCTCGAATCGCGCGAGCTGCAGCGAGGATCCCGGCGTCTGCCCCTCGACGGCGTACGGGCCCGTGCCGTCCGGCTCCGATCGCACGTCCTCGGGGGTGTCGGCACGCGCGATCCACACGCCTGCGAGGGCGCGCGGGAACGTCACGGACGCCTCGGTGAGCGAGATCGTCACGGTGCGCTCGTCGTCGGCCGAGATCGCCGCGATGCGCGCGAGATCGTCGCGCCCCGAGAAGGCCGAGTCGTCCGCCGCGGCGCGCTCGACCGAGGCCACGACGTCGTCTGCCGTGAGCGGCTCGCCGCTGTGGAACCGCACGCCCTCTCGCAGCGTGATCGTGTACGTCAGCCCGTCGTCGGAGACGGCGACGTCGTCGGCGAGGAGCGGGGTCGTCTCGCCAGCGTCGTCGAGGCGCACGAGCCCCTCGTAGACGTTGCCCGCGAGCAGCCGGGCCGCCTCCTCGGCGTCGTCGCCGCGCGCGACGAGGCCGACGTCGACCGTGGCGTCGGGGTCCACCTGCGCGCCGGCGGGCGGCGTCTCGGGACCGCCCGTCGGCTCGGGATCGGTCGCGGTGCAGGAGGCGAGCGCGAGCGTCGCGATCGCAAGGGTCGCGATCACCGCCGGTGCTGAGCGCATGGAGAGAAGGTCCTTCGTACGGGAACGCGAACGGGTCAGTCGAACATGTCGCCGAGCAGCCCGCCGAGGAGGGCGCCGCCGATGAGGCCGCCCATGATGTCGCCCCCGCCGATGCCGCCGCCGCGCCCGTAGCCGCGGCCGCCCATGCCTCCCCAGTCGTCGTTTCGGGAGGTGTCGATGTCGCGCTGGGCGAGCTGCATGGCCTCGTTGCCGAGCTGGGCGGCTCGTCGCGCGAGCTCCTGGGCGCGCTCGCGAGTGTCCTCGTCGGAGACGAGGGTGCCGGCGTCGATGCGCACGCGCTCGGCCTCGGCGAGGCGGGTGCGTGCGTCGGCGCCGATGCGGCCCCGCTGGCTCTCGATGAGGCTGCGGGCGTACGAGATCGCGCGGTCGGCGGCGTCGATGTCGTGCTTCACGTGCTCGATCGAGGGGATGTGCCGCGCGGCGCGCTTGCGCGCGAGCTCGAGGGCCGCGTTCTTGTCGCTCACGCGCGACAGCTCGGTGAAGGGATCCGTCGGGGTGCCGGGTGCCGAAAGCGACGCGAGCGCCTGCTCGAGGTCGGACACGGCCTGCACGAGCTCCTTGGTCTGCCGCTCGGAGCGCGCCTCGGCGATGTCTCTGCGCGAGTCGGCGACGACGTCGGCGAGCGTGCTCTGGGCCCGCATGGCCTCGATCTCGAAGTCGTCGACGGCGTCGAGGATCCCCTGCGCGCGGCGCACGGCCTCGGTCGCGGTCTCGAGGGCGACCATCGCCTCGTCGCGGCGCCCCGCGTCGCGGCGGCGCACGGCGACGTCGGCCGAGTGCCGCGCGAAGTCGATCAGCTGACGGCCCTCGGCGGGGTTCGCGCCGACGCGCTGCAGCGCCTCGGCGGAGTAGCGCTCGCGCAGCCGCGCGATCGTCTCCTCGGCGGCCGGGAGCCGCTCGGCGATCCGGTCGGCGTCGGCGCGCACCTTCTCGAGCGCGCGCGGCGCGTTGCGTACCTTCTCGATGCGCTCGCGCAGCACCTCGGTGCGCTCATCGAGCACGTCCTCGGCCCAGTCGCACAGCTGCACGATGCGCGCGTTGCGCGTGCGCAGCTCCTCGGGGGTGTCGGGGATGTGGTCGTGGTTGAGCTGGTGCAGCTCGAAGGCCTCGCGCATGTGCGTCGCGACGGCGTCGAGGCCGTCGCGGAGATCCTTGGTCGCAGTCTCGCCGAGCTCGGCAGAGGCGAACTCGAGCTCGTCGCGCGTCGTGCGGATGCGCTCGTCGGTCGCGACGAGGGCCTGCTGCGCGCGCTGCGCCAGGTCTCGATCCGCGGCGTCCTGCTGCTCCTGCTCTTCGCGCTTCCTCTTGCCCCAGAACACCATGGGCACGATCTTAGTGGTGCGGGCCCTGCGCGCGCTCGACGCGATCTCGGTCTGGGCGAAGGCGCCGGACGAGCCGCACGCCTGAGCACACGCATAGCATCCGGCGGATAGCATGGGCGGGTATGTCTCGCGCCGAGGGCTCGAGGGGTATCCGGCGGGTCGCCGATGCACCCGCCGCAGTCGATCTGGGAGTGACACGTGGCAAATCCGTTCGAGAAGCTTCTCCGCGCGGGCGAGGGGCGCCTCCGGCGCAGGCTGCAGCGCGTGGTCAAGGCCGTGGGAGACCTCGAAGAGAGCTACTCGCAGCTGACGGACGACGACCTCCGCGGCGAGACCGCCGAGTTCCGGGCGCGCTACGAGAAGGGCGAGTCGCTCGACGACCTCATGCCCGAGGCGTTCGCCGCCGTGCGCGAGGCGGCGAAGCGCACGCTCGGCATGCGTCCCTACGACGTGCAGATCATGGGCGGCGCGGCGCTGCACCTCGGCAACATCGCCGAGATGAAGACCGGTGAGGGCAAGACGCTCGTCGCAACGCTCCCGGCATACCTCAACGCGATCGCAGGCAAGGGCGTGCACGTCATCACGGTCAACGACTTCCTCGCCTCGTACCAGGCCGAGCTCATGGGCCGCGTCTACCGCGCCCTCGGCATGACGACGGGCGTGATCGTGTCGGGCCAGACGCCCGCGCAGCGCCGCGAGCAGTACGCCGCCGACATCACCTACGGCACGAACAACGAGTTCGGCTTCGACTACCTGCGCGACAACATGGCGTGGCGCAAGGAGGATCTCGTCCAGCGCGAGCACTTCTTCGCGATCGTCGACGAGGTCGACTCGATCCTCATCGACGAGGCGCGCACGCCGCTCATCATCTCTGGTCCCTCGACGGGCGAGGCCAACCGCTGGTTCGCCGAGTTCGCCAAGATCGCGAAGGTGCTCGAGGAGGGCGTCGACTACGAGGTCGACCTCAAGAAGCGCACGGTCGGCGTGCTCGAGCCCGGCATCGAGAAGGTCGAGGATCACCTCGGCGTCGACAACCTCTACGAGTCGGCGAACACGCCCCTCATCTCGTTCCTCAACAACTCGATCAAGGCCGTGGCGCTCTTCCACCGCGACCAGGACTACGTCGTGATCGACGACGAGGTGCAGATCGTCGACGAGCACACGGGCCGCATCCTCGCGGGCCGCCGCTACAGCGAGGGCATGCACCAGGCGATCGAGGCGAAGGAGGGCGTCACGGTCAAGGCCGAGAACCAGACGCTCGCGACCGTCACGCTGCAGAACTACTTCCGCCTGTACGACAAGCTCTCGGGCATGACGGGCACCGCCGAGACCGAGGCGGCCGAGTTCATGTCGACGTACCAGCTCGGCGTGGTCCCGATCCCCACGAACAAGCCCATGGTCCGCAAGGACCAGCAGGACCTCATCTACCGCACGGAGCGCGGCAAGTTCGAGCAGGTCGTCGACGACATCGCCGAGCGCCACGAGAAGGGCCAGCCCGTCCTCGTCGGCACCGTGAGCGTCGAGAAGAGCGAGCTGCTCTCGTCGATGCTCGCGAAGCGCGGGATCCGCCACGAGGTGCTGAACGCGAAGAACCACGCGCGCGAGGCAGAGGTCGTCGCGCTCGCCGGTCGCGAGGGATCCGTGACGGTCGCCACGAACATGGCCGGTCGCGGCACCGACATCATGCTCGGCGGCAACGCCGAGTTCCTCGCCGTACAGGAGATGAAGTCGCGCGGCCTCGACCCCGAGGAGAACGCCGAGGAGTACGAGGCGGCGTGGGACGAGGTCTTCGACGCGGCCAAGAAGCGCGTCGAGGAGGAGGGCGACAAGGTCCGCGAGCTCGGCGGCCTGTACGTGCTCGGCACCGAGCGCCACGAGTCGCGCCGCATCGACAACCAGCTGCGCGGTCGCTCGGGCCGCCAGGGCGACCCCGGCGAGAGCCGCTTCTACCTCTCGCTCGAGGACGAGCTCATGCGGCGCTTCCAGTCGCCGCTCGCCGAGGCCATGCTCGCGCGCACCGATTTCGACGACTCGCAGGTCATCACGGGCCGCGCCATCACGGGCCTCATCAAGAACGCGCAGGCGCAGATCGAGTCGCGCAACGCCGAGTCGCGCAAGAACGTCCTGAAGTACGACGACGTCCTGAACCGCCAGCGCCTCGCGATCTACTCCGACCGCCGCGTGATCCTCGAGGGCGACGACATCGCCGAGCGCGTGCAGCACTTCATGGAGGACGCGATCACGCAGGTGATCAAGGAGCACACCTCCACGGGCCACAACGAGAGCTGGGACTTCGACGCGCTCTGGACCGAGCTCGGCTCGCTGTACCCCGTCGGCGTCACGATCGAGGAGGTCGTCGCCGAGGCGCGCGGACGTAAGGGCGGCATCGACCAGGCCGGCCTCATCCGCGAGATCCTCAGCGACGCCCGCATCGCCTACGAGAAGCGCGAGGCGTCGCTCGGCAGCGACGCCATGCGCGAGCTCGAGCGCCGCGTCGTGCTGCAGGTGCTCGACCGCCGCTGGCGCGACCACCTCTACGAGATGGACTACCTCAAGGACGGCATCGGCCTGCGCGCCATGGCGCAGCGCGACCCGCTCATCGAGTACCAGCGCGAGGGCCACGCGATGTACGAGTCGATGATGAGCCAGATCAAGGAGGAGGCGATCGGCTTCCTCTTCAACCTCGAAGTCAAGGTCAACGAGGCCGACGGCACGAAGAAGGTCGAGGCGAAGGGCCTCGGCGATGCGCCGCAGGCCGAGCAGCAGAAGCTCGCGTACTCGGCGCCCGACGAGGACGGCGACGTCGAGGTGCGCGGCGCCGACGGCACGGTGCAGGGTGAGAACGCCCAGGCGCGCCCCTCCGGCGCGCAGAAGAAGCCGATGAACCGCGAAGAACGGCGCAAGCAGGCCAAGCGTCGCTGAGCTTCGCGCCGCATCGAGGGGCCGCCGGAGGATTCCGGCGGCCCCTCGTCGCGTCGCGCGCACCCCGTTCGCGGGCATATCCTGGCGGGATGACAGCCCTTCGCACACTCGACCAGTCGTCCAAGCTCCGCAACGTCCTGTACGAGATCCGCGGCGCCGCACTGGCAGAGGCGAACCGGCTGGAGGCCGACGGGCACACGATCCTGAAGCTCAACACCGGCAACCCCGCCATCTTCGGCTTCGAGGCGCCGTACCAGATCGTCCGCGACATGCTGCGGGCCGTGCCGACGGCGCACGGCTACACCGACGCGCGCGGCATCGTCGAGGCGCGCCGCGCGATCGTCAGTCGCTACGAGAACGTCGAGGGATTCCCGTCCTTCGACGTCGACGACGTGTACCTCGGCAACGGGGTCTCCGAGCTCATCACGATGACGATGCAGGCCCTGCTCGACGAGGGCGACGAGGTGCTGATCCCCGCGCCCGACTACCCGCTCTGGACGGCCATGACGAGCCTGTCGGGCGGCACGCCCGTGCACTATCTCGCCGACGAGCAGAACGGCTGGCAGCCCGACCTCGAGGACATCCGCGCGAAGGTCACGCCCAAGACGAAGGCGATCGTCGTCATCAACCCGAACAACCCGACGGGCGCCGTCTACTCGCGTGAGGTGCTCGAGGGCATCGCGCAGATCGCGCGCGAGAACGCCCTGCTCGTGCTGAGCGACGAGATCTACGACCGCATCCTCTTCGACGAGGCGAAGCACGTCTCGATGGCGCAGGTCGCCCCCGACCTGCTGTGCCTCACCTTCAACGGGCTCTCGAAGACGTACCGCGTGGCGGGCTACCGCTCCGGCTGGCTCATCGTGACGGGGCCGCGCGACCACGCGTCGGGCTTCCTCGAGGGGATCCAGCTGCTCGCCTCGACGCGCCTCAGCCCCAATGCGCCCGGTCAGTACGCCGTGCTCGCGGCGCTCACGGGCATGCAGTCGATCGACGCGCTCATCGCGCCGGGCGGGCGCCTGCACGTGCAGCGCGACGTCGCGTGGGAGGGGCTCAACTCGATCCCCGGCGTCTCGTGCGTGAAGCCCGAGGGCGCGCTCTACGCGTTCCCGCGCCTCGACCCCGAGGTGCACGAGATCCGCGACGACAAGAAGCTCATCTACGACCTGCTTGTCTCCGAGCACATCCTGCTCGTCGAGGGCACGGGCTTCAACTGGCAGACGCCCGATCACCTTCGCGTCGTGAACCTGCCCGAGCCGCGCGTGCTCGCGGAGGCGGTCGAGCGGCTCGGCAACTTCCTGGCGTCGTACCGCCAGTAGCTCAGAGGATCGCGAGCGACGTCGCGCGCCATCGGCGGTCGTACCCCTCGAGGCGCATGGCGATCGCGCGCGTGCGGCCCGGGGTCTCGACGATCGCGGTCGCCTCGATCACCCCGTCGGCCGGCTCGGCGCAGATGACGCGCCGCAGCCGGTACGGCGGGTGCTTCGCGGTCTGCGACCTGGCGCTGCGGGCCCTCGCGGCGAGGTTCGCGCGCAGCACGAGCGCCTGGTACGGCTCCTCCGCCAGCCACCGCGCGAGCTGGTCGACGTCGCGCACGCCCGCCATCACCTCGAGAACACCTCCCGCCAGCGTGGCCACGAGCGGCTCGGGATCGGGCAGCTCGGCGCTGCCCGTGTGCTGCGGAGCGAACAGCTCGTCGATGTCTTCGGTTCTGCGTCGGATTCGTGCGGTCTGCATCGTCGTCTTCGTGTCGTGTGGAGCGCCGCATCGCGCTATCGGAATACTCCACCCCACCACGCGGGCGTTTCCCCGGGACAGAGGAAAATATGCCTGTGCAGACGCTGTAAACAGACTGAGTGCGCGCTGTACGCTCGGGGCATGGTCGACGAGCGATGGGATCCGTTCTTCGAGGATCTCGAGCAGCAGTTCGCGGCCGAGCGCGAGGCGGCGGCCGGCGAGCTGGCGGGGGAGGCCGAGCGGCTGCGGATCGCGCGCCTCGCGCTCCGCGACCGGATCGCGGCCGTCGGAGCGGGCGCGACGCTCGCGCTCGACGACATCGGCGGCGAGGGCCACGAGCTGCGGCTCGAGGCCGTCGGCGCCGACTGGGTCGCCGGCACGTCGTCGGCACCGCGCGGCATGACGATCCTCCGGGCCGGCGCGATCGCGCAGGCGCGATTCGCGCCCGCCGACCGCGCCCGGTCGCTCGAGGCGGCGCCCGATGATCCGCTGCTGCGGCGCATGACCTTCGGATTCGTGCTCAGGGCGCTCGCGAGGCGCCGCGCGCCCCTCGCGCTGGGGCTCGCGAGCGGTCGACGCGCGTCGGGGACCGCCTCGCTCGTCGGCGGCGACCACCTCGACCTCGCCGTGCACGACGCGGACCTCGCGCCGAGGGCCGCCGACGTGCGGGAGACGCGCACGATCGCGTTCGACGCGATCGCGTGGGTTCGGACCTCGCGCCGCGACGTCGGCGTGTTCTGATCAGAGCGAGGTGTGGCTGCCCCACACCTCGGGCAGGCTCGCCACGTTCGACTGGTGCCACAGGGCGTGGCGGCGGCTCTGCTCGTTCTGATCGTCGAGGTAGTCGCGCACGCTCGCGCGCTCGATGCGCCAGGCGGGAGGCGCGCCGAGGCGCGTGCCGCGCAGCGCGCCCTCGTGCACCAGCGCGACGACCTCGTCTGGGGTGATGGCGAGGAGCTCTGCCACCTGCGCAGGCGTCAGGAAAAGCCCGACCTCGTCCTTCGACATGCTCCCATTATGCGGCCGCAGCGGCCGCCCTCGCGCCCCTGTGGATAACTTCCGCGGCGGGTGCGGCATCTCTGCCAGCATCTCGTGCATGTCCTCTTCCTCTCGCGCCCCGCGGGGCCGCCGACCCGCCTGGCTCGACGTGCGCCTCGCGATCGGCATCGTGCTCGTCCTCACGTCCGTCGCGGGCGTCTGGTTCATCGTCCACGCAGCGCGCGTCACCGAGCCCGCGCTCGCGGCCTCGCGTCCGCTTGTGCCGGGGCAGACGGTCACGGCCGCCGACGTCGTCGAGCTCGAGGTGCGGCTCGGCGAGGCCGCCGACGGCTACCTGACGCCCGCCGACCTCGAGGGCGGGCTCGTCGCGACCCGCGTGATCGACTCGGGCGAGCTTCTCGCGCGCGGCGCGGTCGACGAGGCCGACGTCGTCGACGCGACGACCGTCGTCGTGCGCAGCGCGCTCGACGTCCCGGAAGTGGTCGAGCGAGGATCGACCGTCGAGCTGTGGGCGGCGCCGCTCGTCGCACCGGGCGAGCACGGCGAGCCCGAGTCGATCGTTGCGTCCGCGACCGTCGCCGAGATCCGCACGGAGGAGGGCGTCGTGAGCCAGGCGGGCGCCGCGCTCGAGCTCGTCGTCGCGCGCGACGCCGTCGCGGTCGTCCTCGAGCACGTGGCGGGCGGATCCGCGCTGTCGGCCGTGCCCGTCGCGGTCCCGCGCGAGCCTGCGCCCGCTCCCGAGCAGGCCGGTGCGGGCGACGAGGCGACGCCGAGCCCTGCGCCTGCCGAGGACGCCGAATGACGACGCTCGTGGCGGCCGACGAGCCGCACGGCTCGCGGCTCGCGGCGGAGCTCGCGGAGTGCGGCGTCGACGTCGTCGCGCTCGTGCGCCCCGGCGACATGCTCGCCGCCGCGACCGACGCCTCCTCGCGCGTATGGGACGCGCTGCGCGACGCCGACACCATCGTGCTGCACGCGACGCGCGCCGTGCTCGTGCCCGAGGTCATCGCGATGTGCGACAGGAACGGTGTGCGCATCGTGCCGCTCGCCGACCGTGCCGCGGAGCGCCGCTCGGTCGCGAGCTTCGGCCTCGCAGACGCGCTCGACCTCGGCGCCGACGGCGACGCGCTCGCCGACGCCGTGCGGGCCCCGGGCGTCGACCGCGACGCCGCGCCGGGCGCACAGCGCGAGCGCGG
>JAJUIM010000341.1 GCA_029267645.1 Microbacterium sp. | reverse complement strand
GCGCTCGCGAGCGTCGGCGCGCTCATCTGACGCCCCGCGGATCCGCGCAGATACACCTCCGGAGGGACGCGCCTCGCGCACACACCGCCTAGCGTGGATCGGGTGCTGCGTTCGCTCCTCCGCCCGATAGGCCGGCTCCGCCTGGGCATCGACATCGTTCTTGCGAGCCTGTTCTTCCTCATGACGGCGTTCCTCGGCGATCCGTCGACGGACATGGCGCTGATCGCACTCGTCGCCCTCATCATGTCGGCCGCGCTCGCCGTCAGGCGCCTGTCCCCCTCGATCGCGCTCGCGATCGCATGGGCGGGATCCCTCCTGCAGATCACGCTCATCATGCCGCCGCTGGCGTCGAACATGGCGATCTTCGGCGTCCTGTACGTCACAGCCGCGTACGGATCGCGGCGCACGATGTGGGCGGGACTCATCTCGGCGGGCGTCGGCGCGGCCACGATCGCGGTGTATCTCGTCGTGATCGACTGGCTGTTCAGCGAATCGAGCGTGGGACCCGCGATCGTCGTCGCCTATCCGATCTTCCTCGCCGCGCTGTTCGGCCTCGCGCTGTCCTGGACGGTGGGCGCGCTTGTTCGATCCGTGCGCCGCGCACGTGAGACGGGCGAAGCGCAGCGCATCGCCGAGGCCGAGGCGCGCGCCGAGCACGAGCGCGGCCGCATCGCGCGCGACATGCACGACGTCGTCGCGCACTCCCTCGCTGTCGTCGTTGCGCAGGCGAACGGTGCGCGATACGCGGCGAAGCAGGATCCGAATCTCGCGATCGACGCGCTCGGCACCATCAGCCAGACCGCGAGCGCGGCGCTCGCCGACGTGCGCATGCTGCTCGCGCAGCTGCGGCATCGCGAGGCCGAGGGCCCGCAGCCCACGGTCGCCGACATCGAGCCGCTGTTCGCGCAGGTGCGGCAGGCGGGCGTCGACCTCGTCGTCGACATCGATCCCGCCCCGCGCGAGGACGCCCCCGCCGCCGTGCAGCTCGCGGTGTACCGGATCCTGCAGGAGGCCCTCACGAACGCGCTGCGGCACGGCGACGGGGGAGCAGTCGACGTGGCCATGGCGTGGCTGCCCGGTTCCGTGTCGCTCATGATTCGCAACGGCACCGGGGCGCGCCGCGAGCCGGAGCACGACGGACACGGCATCATCGGAATGCGCGAGCGCGCGCAGCTCGCGGGCGGATCCCTCCAGGTCGAGCACGCGGACGGCCGCTTCACCGTGCGCGCCGACATCCCCTGGGAGGCCCCGAATGACCGATGACGCACCGATCCGCGTCGCCCTCGTCGACGACCAGGCGCTGTTCCGCGCCGGGATCCGCATGCTCGTCGATTCGCAGCCTGACCAGCGGATCGTCGGAGAGGCGGGCAACGGCCGCGAGGCGCTCGACATGGTGCGCACGGCGAGGCCCGACATCGTGCTGATGGACATCCGCATGCCGGTCATGGACGGCATCGAGGCGACGGCCGAGATCCTGAAGGCGACGGATCCGCCCCGCGTCGTCATGCTCACGACGTTCGACCTCGACGAGGCGGCGGCACGGGCGATTCGCGGTGGCGCGAGCGGATTCCTGCTGAAGGACGCGGATCCCGAGTTCCTGCTGGCCGCGATCCGGGGCGTGCATCACGGATCCTCGGTGATCGCGGCGAGCGCGACGCGCGAGCTGTTCGCGCAGTTCTCGGAGCAGAACAAGCCGGTGCCGGCGTCGTTCGAGCTGCTGACCGAGCGCGAGCGCGAGATCTTCGACCTGGCCGCGCGAGGTCTCAACAACTCCGAGATCGCGGCCCGTGAGTTCCTCAGCGAGGCGACCGTGAAGACGCACATCAGCCGGATCCTCACGAAGCTCGGCCTGCGCGACCGCGTGCAGCTCGTCGTCTTCGCATACGACCACGGCCTCGTCGCCTGACCACTGGGTCGCCAAAAAATGCGGGTGCTCGGCGGGGCGCACCCTACTTTTCTGGCGACCCAACGCGATGTCGTCCTCCGGATGTATGCGGATCAGCCTCGCGCCCGATGAGTCGGGGCAGGGCTCGTCCGTAGCGTCGAAGGCATGGAGATCACGACATCCGAACTCGGGCTCGCGGCCCGTGTCACGCACCTCACCAAGACCTACGGATCCGGCGACGGCGCCGTGCGCGCCCTCGACGACGTGAGCGTGGGAATCCGCAAGGGCGAGTTCACCGCGATCATGGGCCCGAGCGGATCCGGCAAGTCGACCCTCATGCACATCATGGCGGGCCTCGACGACCCGACGAGCGGCCGCGCGTGGATCGGCGACACCGAGATCACGGGCCTCGGCGACCGCGACCTCACCCTGCTGCGCCGACGCCGCGTGGGGTTCGTCTTCCAGTCGTTCAACCTGGTGCCGACCCTGGACGTCCGCGCGAACATCCTCCTGCCGTTCGACCTCGACGGGCGCCGCCCGACCGTGGCAGAGAGCGAGCGGATCCGCAACCTCGTCGCCGCACTCGGCCT
>JAJUIM010000188.1 GCA_029267645.1 Microbacterium sp. | reverse complement strand
TGCGCGCCGGTACCCTGGAGGCGTGAAGATCCTGGTCCTCGGCTCCGGCGCCCGTGAGCACGCAATCGTCCTGGCCCTCCGCTCGGATGCCGAGCCGCACGAGATCCTCGCCGCCCCCGGCAACGCCGGCATCGCGCGCGACGCAGAGCTCGTCGACGTCGACATGCTCGACCCGGGCGCCGTCACGGCCTTCGCGCAGGAGCACGGCGTCGACCTCGTCGTCGTCGGCCCCGAGGCGCCGCTCGTCGCGGGCGTCGCCGACAGCCTGCGCGAGCGCGGGATCCCCGTGTTCGGCCCGGGGAAGCAGGCGGCGCAGCTGGAGGGATCCAAGGCGTTCGCGAAGCGGATCATGGAGAACGCGGGCGTGCCGACGGGCCGCGCCGTGCACGCGCACACGCTCGAGAAGACCGCCGCTGCGCTCGACGAGTTCGGCGCGCCGTACGTCGTCAAGGCCGACGGGCTCGCCGCGGGCAAGGGCGTCATCGTGACGGACGACCGCGCGGCCGCCCTCGCGCACGCCGAGACCTACCTGCCGAAGGGCCCCGTGCTCGTCGAGGAGTTCCTGTCGGGCCCCGAGGTGTCGCTGTTCTTCCTCAGCGACGGCGACACCGTGCGCCCGCTGACGCCCGCGCAGGACTTCAAGCGCGCGCTCGACGGCGACGAGGGCCCCAACACGGGCGGCATGGGCGCGTACTCGCCGCTGCCGTGGCTCGCCGAGCGCTTCGGCGGCGTCGACGCGTTCGTCGACGAGGTGACCGAGACGATCGCGAAGCCCGTGATCCGCGAGCTCGACCGCGACGGATCCCCCTTCGTCGGCCTGCTGTACGCGGGCCTCATCATCACCGACGACGGCGTGCGCGTCATCGAGTTCAACGCGCGCTTCGGCGACCCCGAGACGCAGATCGTGCTGCCGCGCCTCGTCACGCCCCTCGCGGGCCTGCTCATGGCCGCCGCCCGCGGCACGCTCGAGGAGCACCCCGCCCCCGAGTTCCGCGACGATGCTGCCGTCACGGTCGTGCTCGCGAGCGAGGGCTACCCGGCCTCGGCCGTCACGGGCCGCGAGATCACGGGCCTCGACGAGGCCGCTTCGGTCGAGGGCGTGCACATCACGCACGCGGCGACGGCCGAGCGCGACGGAGCCCTCGTCGCAACGGGCGGACGCGTGCTGAACGTCGTGGCGCTCGGATCCACGTTCGCCGAGGCGCGCGAGCGCGCCTACGAGGCGATCGGCCGCATCGGCCTCGAGGGCGGCCAGTTCCGCACCGACATCGCCGCCGCGGTGGTGTAGGAGCGGGGCCGAGCGATCAGGAGAGCACGGGGCCGAAGCCGGCGCGGTCGACGACGACCGCGATGTGCGCGCGGTTCGTCGCGCCGAGCTTGATGCGCACTTGCTCGAGATGGGTCTTGACGGTCGCCGTCGAGAGAAACAGCCGTTCGCCGATCTCGGGGTTCGTCGCGCCGTCGGCGACGAGGATCGCGACCTCCTGCTCGCGCGGTGTGAGCAGTTCGAACCGCGCGGCGGCGCCGCGCCGATCGTCGGCTCCGGCCTGCTCCGCGAAGCGCCGCAGCAGCTGCGCCGTCGCACGGGGCGAGGTGAAGCCGTCCCCTCGCATCACCGCATCGATCGCAGGAGAGATCTCCTCGAAGACCCGGTCTTTGACGAGGAACCCGAGCGCGCCGGCGGCGATCATCTGGGTGAGCGCGTCCTCCGTGCCGAGGCTTGTCATGGCGATGACGCGTGTCTCGGGGACGCGGCGCAGGATCTCGACGGTCGCCTCCGGGCCGCCGAGGAGCGGCATGCGCACGTCCATGAGCACGACGTCGGGTCGGTGCTCGCGGACGCGCTCGACCGCGGCAGCGCCGTCCTCGGCAACGGCGACGACACGGGCGTGCGCGAGGCCGTCGACGAGCATGCGCACCGACTGACGGACGATCGGATCGTCATCGACCACGAGCACGCGTGCGTGCGGCGCTTCGACCGCGTCGGGCGAGGGAGACATCACGTCTCGACCCTAGCTGCGCCCTCCGAGATCCGTCGCGTCGCCGGAGCCCGCCCGCACCCACGGGAACGACACATCGACGATGAACAGCCCCTCGTGCTCGCCGATCCACGCCTGCCCATCGAGCTGCTCCGCTCGCTCGCGGATTCCCGTCGTGCCCGATCCGCTGCCGCGCCCCGCGACGGCCGACGCCTCGCGCACCGGATTCTCGACCCGGATCCGCACCCCGACGGTCGGGGAAGCCTCGACGTAGATCGACACGGGCGCTCCTGCCGAGTGCTTGACCGCGTTCGTCAACGCTTCCTGCACGACTCGGTAGACCGTGCGGTCGAGCACAGTCGCCGCCTGCTCGACGCCCTCCACGAGGATCATGGCGTCGACGGTTGCGCCCGCTGCTCGAGCGCCGCGCACGAGCTCGCCGATCGAACGCATCGAGGCGGTGGACGGATCGGTCTGCTCTGTCGGCGCCGCACGCAGGTCTCCCAGGAGGCCTCGCAGATCGTCGAGCGAGTCGTGCGAGCCGGCGCGCATCGCGCGCGCGATCTCGATGGCCTGGGGGTCGCCCGCGGCGACAGCGACCTCCAGCGCGCCGCCCTGCAGCGAAAGCAGGGAGAGCCGGTGTGCCAGCGTGTCATGGATCTCTCGCGCGATGCGCTCTCGCTCCGCACGCCGCGCGAGCTCGTCGCCGAGCGCATCGACCCGCCCCGTCGCCGCCTCGGCTCTGCGCCGCTGCTCGCGCTCGGTGTGCGAGGCGCGAGAGATCGCCGTGAAGGCGAAGAGCCCGCCGAGCGACAGAACCGCCAGCACGATCGACACGAGCCACGAGTTCGCGGACGACATCAGCAGGTCGAGCTCATCGCCCCACGTCGTGAACACCGCGCGGAAGACGAATAGCGCGACCGACCCCGTGGCGATTGCGCCGAGGACGATCGTGCGCCGCCTGTCAGACCGCAGCATCATGTGGTGGATTCCGATGAGCAGCAGCAGGTATTCGGAGCCGAGCGCCGCGAGCAGCGCCCCTGCCGCGATGGGTGCCCACGGGTGGCTTCGTCGCACGAACACCGTCGCCCACAGCGCGCACCCGGCGAGCCAGACGGGGGCCACGAGCGGGGTCGCCGTGCCGTCGTGGGCGAGGCCAGGGACGCTGAGCAGCGCGACCGTGCCGTTCAGGGCGCCGAGAATGTAGAGGATCACGCTCCAAGCGCGCTCTGACACCCGCCGCCAGGGGACGGCGGGTCGAGGCTGCACAGAGTCGGTCACATCGCGAGCGTACGTGTCGCCTCTGACATCCGGCCTCGTCCGACCGCCTCGTTTCTCCATCCGGGTGGCCGACCCCGCTCCACCCGACTGGCCGAGGTGCGCGACTCCGCGTCGGCGCGACCATCGAATGGCATCACACGGCGAACGACGCCGTGAAACACAGCAGATATATTCATATGGCGTAAGGCGAGGCTCCTTCGGAGGCCGGTCCGTGCGCCGCTCCCCGCGCGGTCGCTCGGCCGCGCTGCACCCGAAAGAGAACCATGAGCAACTCGACCCCCACTCCCCCGCCGCCGCCTGGACGCGATTCCGGTTTCCCCGCGGCCCCGCCTGCCGGTGCGCACGTCCCGCACCCGGCGGATCCGATCCCGCCCGCGAGCGCATCTGCAGCGCCGCCCCGCCCGTCCGGAGGGGTTGCCGGCGAGAAGTCGTACACGGTGACGTGGATCCTCAGCTTCCTGCTCGGGATGTTCGGCGCCGACCGGTTCTACCTGGGCAAGATCGGCACGGGAATCCTCAAGCTGGTGACCCTCGGCGGCGTCGCCGTCTGGTGGCTGGTCGACCTGATCATCACGCTGTCGCGAAACGCGACCGATAAGCACGGCCGCAAGGTCCGCGGCTCCGGCCGCGAACCGCTGATCTCATGGATCGTCGTCGGCGCGCTCGTCGCGATCAGCCTCGTGATCAACCTCTTCGGAGGCGGATCCACGACGGACGACGCCGCCCCGCGCGACACCGAGACGGCGACCGAGCTCTCGGCCGAGGAGGACAGCTCGACCCCGGCTGAGGACGAAGAGCCGGCGGCCGAGGAGGCACCGGAGGCCCCGGCGGCCGACGTCCCCGCCGACCACGCGTCGGCACTTCAGAAGGCCGAGCAGTACGTCACGGTCCTGCACATGAGCAAGGCCGGCCTGTATGACCAGCTCACCGCCGAGTTCGGCGAGCAGTTCAGCCCCGAGGCAGCGCAGTATGCAGTCGACACGATCGAGGCCGACTGGAACGCGAACGCGCTCGCCAAGGCCGAGGAGTACTCGGACACGATGTCGATGAGCCAGGCCGGCATCTACGACCAGCTCACCGCCGACGCCGGCGAGAAGTTCACGCCGGAGGAGGCCCAGTACGCGGTCGACACGATGGAGGCC
>JAJUIM010000082.1 GCA_029267645.1 Microbacterium sp. | reverse complement strand
GATGTCGCGCAGCGTCCAGAACAGCGACAGGAAGATCGGCATCTGCACGAGCATCGGCAGGCAGCCCGAGACGGGCGTCGTGCCGTGCTTCTTGTACAGCGCCATCGTCTCGCGGCTCATGGCCTCGCGAGAGAGCTGATCCTTCTTGCCCCGGTACCGCTCCTGGATCTTCTTGATCTCAGGGCCGAGCTCCATCATCTTCCGCTGGCTCTTGATCTGCTTGACGAAGAGCGGGAAGATCGCGAGTCGCACGACGACGACGACACCGAGGATCGACAGGACCCAGGCGAGTCCGCCGTTGGGCTCGAGGCCGATGGCGGTGAAGACCCAGTGCCATCCGACAAGGATGGCCTCGATCACCCATCTGATGGGGAACAGGATCGTTCCGAAGAAGTCCACGGAAAGTCAGTCCTTTCGACGCGGCACAACCAGGCCGCGAGGTGTCAGGTCGTAGGAGAAGTCGGGGTGAAGGCGCACATCGTCCTCGCCGCCGGCGGCCCACGGGTGGCATCGCGCAATGCGCGCGATGGCCATGCCCGATCCTCTCACGAGGCCATGCTGCTGCAGTGCCGTCACGGCGTAGGCCGAGCAGGAGGGGAAGTACCGGCAGACGTCGCCGTAGAGCTTCGAGATCGTCGCCCGATAGCCGAGCAGCAGGACGATGCCGAGGTTGCGCGGCGCGACGGGCAGCGCACGCAGCCCGTCGGATACGCGAAACCGCGCCGACCCTGTGGCCGACGCGGGAAGGACGCTCACGATGCCGCCTTGCGCTCGAGACCGCGAAGGACATCGCGACGGAGCTCTGCGAACGGCGTCTGCGCCGAGGCGGGCAGCGCCCGGATCACGATGTCGGCTCCGTCGCGCACCCACGGCGTCGCCTCGTGGCAGATGGCCTTGAGACGACGCCGCACGGTGTTTCGCGTCACCGCGCCGCCGACCGCCTTGCTCACGATGAAGCCGAAGCGCGCCGGGCGCGGTTCGCCGGTGTCGACGACGTGCAGCACGTGGACCGCGCCCGCGCGCCGCGCGCCCCGCCGGACGACCGTTCGATAGTCGATCCCGCGGGTGAGGCGCTGCGGTCGGGAGAGCACGTCCGACGTGCCGCTCGGGATTACGCCGAGAGCTCGGTGCGGCCCTTGCTGCGGCGCGCGTTCAGGATCGCGCGGCCGGCGCGGGTGCGCATACGAGCGCGGAAGCCGTGCTTCTTGGCGCGGCGACGGTTGTTGGGCTGGAAAGTGCGCTTGCTCATAGCCTTCTCACTCCGGGAGGACATGTCGCCGGAACTGGTTCGACCGGAGACGTCTTACGTACATGCCCATAGCGGGCACAAGTCAACCGACATAGATTACGTCGGGCGCGTCGGCCGATGCAAACCGCGGAGCGAACCTGTCAGTATCCCCACAGCAGACGCGCTGCGACGCGAGAGACACGCGGATCCGGCTCGGAAGACGTTTGCGACGAGCGGCAGACATGGCTAGCGTATTCGAAGTTATCCACAGGGTGTGAATTGTTAAGGGGGAGCGGGCGAATGGCAGACGTCCCGGACGTGCCGATCTGGCGCCTCGTGCTCACGGAGCTGGAAGAGGACGAGCGGATCACTCCGCAGCTGGAGGGCTTCCTCAATCTCGCGGTCGCGCAGGGCGTCATGGGCGGTGCCCTCTACCTCGACGTGCCGAACGACCTGACTGCCGGTCAGATCAACAAGCGCATGCGCGAGCCGATCATGGAGGCGCTCAGCCGCATCGGCGACGAGGTCACCTCGTTCCGCGTGGTCGTGAACCCCGAGCTCGCCGATCAGCCCTATGTGCCCGAGCCCGCGGCCGAGACGGCGCGCGCGCAGGAGGCCGCCCCTGAGCGTTCCGGCCCGCGCCCCATCGAGCAGCCGCAAGCGCAGCCGCGAAGCGAGACGCGGCTCAACCCGAAGTACACCTTCGACAACTTCGTCATCGGGCAGTCCAACCGCTTCGCGCACGCGGCGGCCGTCGCGGTCGCCGAGGCGCCGGCGAAGGCCTACAACCCGCTGTTCATCTACGGCGATTCGGGCCTCGGCAAGACGCACCTGCTGCACGCGATCGGCGACTACGCGCAGAACCTCTTCCCCGGCGTCCGCGTGCGGTACGTCTCGAGCGAGGAGTTCACGAATGACTTCATCAACTCGATCGCGAACAACCGCGGCGCCGCGTTCAATGCCCGCTACCGCGACCTCGACATTCTGCTGATCGACGACATCCAGTTCCTGCAGGGCAAGGCCGAGACGCAGGAGACGTTCTTCCACACGTTCAACACGCTGCACGACCACGACAAGCAGGTCGTGATCACGAGCGACGTGGCGCCCCGCCTGCTCACGGGCTTCGAGGATCGCATGCGCTCGCGCTTCGAGTGGGGTCTCATCACCGACGTGCAGGCGCCCGACCTCGAGACGCGCATCGCGATCCTCCGCAAGAAGGCGTCGAGCGAGCGCATCTACATCCCCGAGGACGTCATCGAGTACATCGCCTCGATGGTCTCGACGAACATCCGCGAGCTCGAGGGCGCCCTGATCCGCGTCTCGGCGTTCGCGAGCCTCAACCGCTCGGAGGTGAGCCGCGAGCTCGCCGAGGGCGTGCTGCGCGACATCGTCGACAAGCCCGAGGACACGGTCGTCTCGCCGACCGACATCATCCAGGCGACCGCGGCCTACTTCAAGCTCACGGTCGAGGACCTGTACGGCCCCGGCCGCGCGCAGGCGATCGCCCAGGCGCGACAGATCGCCATGTATCTGTGCCGCGAGCGCACCAACCTCTCGCTGCCGAAGATCGGCCAACTGTTCGGCGGGCGCGACCACACGACGGTCATGTACGCCACGAAGAAGATCACCGAGCTCATGAAAGAGAAACGGCAGCTGTACAACCAGGTGCAGGAGATCACGGCGCAGCTCGGCCGCCGCTGAGGGCGCGCCGCGCGGATCCATCCACCGGCGGATCCCTGTCGGCGCGTCGCGGGTGACGACTTCTCCACAGGTTATCCACAGAGCCCCCGGACCCCTGTCCGGGGGTTTTCCGCGTCTTCGCGGGGTTCCGCGAGGGCACCGCAGGTGAACAGAAGGTGTCGTGATCCACAGCAGTCTCTTGACAGACGCCGCCTCGCTCCCTTAAGAGTTCTCCACGGTGTGGATAAGTTGTGGATAACTGTGGAGACACGCCGCCGCCGCTGTGCACGACACGCTCGCGCCGTGTGAAAAGCGCTGTGGGGACGGTGCGCACGCCCTTCGACGCTTCCACGAGCCGTCCGCACCCGATCCACAGATCACACCGATGTGATTTCCTACTGCCGACTGCGATCCACAGAGTTATCCACATTCTCCACAGCTGTTAACGCCGTTAAGAGATCTCTTGATGAAGAGGGGCAGCCGATCACCTCAGGCCGGCGCCGTTCGCGGCGCGTCAGGGGGAAGCACTAGCATTGGTTCCCCTGCGGCATGCGCGTCGTTCGACGTGCCATCACCTGTGTCGCCGAGCCACCACGCACGTGAGGGAGAGCTACGTGAAGTTCCACGTGAACCGCGACGTCTTCAGCGAGGCCGTCTCGTTCGTCGTCAAGCTGCTGCCGCAGCGCAACCCCCAGCCGATCCTCGCTGGCGTGCTCATCGAGGCAGGCTCCGACGGCACGCTCTCGCTCTCGGCATTCGACTACGAGGCCTCGGCGCGCACGACGATCGAGGCGACGATCGACGAGCCCGGCACGATCCTCGTGCACGGTCGCCTGCTGAACGACATCGCGAGCCGGCTCCCCGCGGCCCCCATCGAGATCTCGACGGAAGACGACGGCAACGTCGCGGTCGTCTGCGGCCCCGCGCGCTTCGCACTCGCGTCCATGCCTGTCGAGGAATACCCGGCGATCCCCGAGGTGACGGGCGAGTCGGGCCTCGTGCCCGGCGAGGACTTCGCGACTGCGATCTCGCAGGTGGCCTTCGCCGCCTCGCGCGACGACGTCACCCCCGTGCTCACGGGCGTGCAGCTCTCGGTCAAGGACAACGCGCTGACGCTCGTCGCGACCGACCGCTACCGCGTGGCGCTTCGCGACATCGACTGGGACGGCAGCGAGCAGGAGGCGCAGGCGCTCGTGCCGGCGCGCACGCTCGGCGAGGTCGGCAAGACGTTCTCGCACGGCGGCAACATCTCGATCGCGTTCTCGGGCGACGGCGACCGCGAGATCATCGCGTTCACGGCGGGCAACAAGACCGTGACGTCGCTGCTCATCAAGGGCAACTTCCCGCCCGTGCAGCGCCTCTTCCCCGAGCACACCGGCCACTACGCGGTCGTCTCGACGAGCGACCTCGCCGAGGCCGTGCGCCGTGTCGCCCTCGTGCTCGACCGCTCGGCGCCCCTGCGCTTCACGTTCGGCCAGAACGAGGTCACGATGGACGCGGCCGGCGGCGACCAGGCCCGCGCGTCCGAGTCGGTCGACTCGACCCTGACGGGCGGCGACGAGGTCACGCTCGGGCTCAACCCCCAGTACCTCCTCGAGGCCCTCGGCGCCGTCAAGAGCGAGTTCGCGCGCATCACGTTCACGTCGAGCGACAACGCGAACAAGCTCAGCCCGATCCTCGTCACGGCGCAGACGTCGGTCGACGACGCGAGCAGCGACAACTTCAAGTACCTGCTGCAGCCCAACCTCCTGCTGCGCTGACGCGGGGTCAGCGTGATCGTCGAGCACCTCAGCCTCGTCGACTTCCGCAACTACGCACACGCGGAACTCGACCTCCGGCCGGGCACCAACCTGCTCGTCGGGCGCAACGGCCAGGGCAAGACGAACCTCGCCGAGGCCGTCGCGTACCTCGCGACGCTCGGATCCCATCGCGTCTCGGCCGACGCGCCGCTCGTGCGCGAGGGGCGCGACGCGGCGTTCGTCCGCGCCCGTCTGGCGCACGGATCCCGCACCGTCACGCTCGAGCTGCAGGTCAACAAGCAGGGATCGAACAAGGCGCGCATCTCGGGCAACCCCGTGCGCACGAACGAGCTGCCGCGCTACGCGCAGGCCGTGCTGTTCGCGCCGGAGGACCTGCAGATCGTGCGCGGAGACCCCGGCATGCGGCGGCGCTTCGCCGACCAGCTGCTCGTGCAGCGCACCCCGCGCATGGCGAGCGTGCTCGCCGACTACGACCGCACGCTCAAGCAGCGCACGACCCTGCTGAAGTCGGCGCGCGCCCGCGGCATGCGCGTCGAGCAGCTGACGACGCTCGACGTGTGGGACGACAAGCTCATCGCCCTCGGATCGCAGATCATCGACGCGCGCGACCGCCTCGCGGCCGACCTCATGGATCCGCTCGCGCGCGCGTACGCCGCGATCGCGGGCGATGACCACGCGCCGCAGCTCGCGTGGGCGCTGTCGATCGGCGGCGCGGATCCCGAGGAAGAGGACGGATCCGACGCGACGACCGTGGCAGGACAGACGGCCGAGCAGTTCCGCCGCGCGCTCGTCGACAAGCGCGCGCAGGAGCTCGAGCGCGGCCTGACGCTCGTCGGCCCCCACCGCGACGACCTCGTGCTGCGTCTGCGCGGCCTGCCCGTGAAGGGGTACGCCTCGCACGGCGAGAGCTGGTCGGTCGCGCTGTCGCTGCGGCTCGCGTCGGCCGAGCTGCTGCGCGCCGAGTCGCCCGGCGGCGACCCGATCCTCATCCTCGACGACGTGTTCGCCGAGCTCGACGCCGCGCGCAGGGCGCGGCTCGCGGGCGTCGTCGCCGACTACGAGCAGGTCATCGTCACGGCCGCCGTCGCGCGCGACATCCCCGAGCAGCTGCGCGAGCACGCGATCCGCATCGAGGCGGGCGAGATCCTCGGACCGCTGCGCGATCACCCGCTGGAGGAGTCGTGAGCGACGAGCGGCCCCCCGGCGTCCCCGAGACGATCGCGACCTACCTGCGCCTGCGCGGGCTGCCGCTGTCGAAGGCCGCCCGCAGGAAGAAGCGCCGTCGCGGCGATCCCGACGGCTCGCAGCCGTTCACGAAGGGGCGGGATCCTGCGACGCTCGGCGACGCCATCGCGGTGCTCACGACCTCGAGCGGCTGGGGCCCGAAGCTCGAGCGCGAGGAGCTCGCCCTGAACTGGGAGGACATCGCCGGCCGCGACAACGCGGACCACTCGCACATCGAGACGTTCGCGGAGGGTCTCGTGGTCGTCAGATGCGACTCGACGGCCCGCGCGACGCAGATGCGCATGATGCGCGCGGCCTTCCTCACGCGCATCCTCGAGGTGTATCCCGACGCGGGCGTCAAGGAGATCCGCTTCTTCGGCCCTGACGTCCCCACCTGGAAACATGGCTTCAGGCGCGTTCAGGGGCGCGGTCCGCGCGATACTTACGGTTGAGACGGGTCGCTACCTGTCCGAACCCTTTTTCTCGCGCGAGAGGGCCCGTCAGGCCGTTCTCCTCGCCCGAAGAGGGTAAACTGGGGCGTGCTGCCCAGACCATAAGGAGCGACCCCCACGATGACGAGCGACACCCCTGAGAACGAGCCGGATTCGATGGCTGGCGACACCGGGGGCGAGACCAAGCCCGTCGGCCCGGGCAAGGTGCACAACGAGTACGGCGCCGACGAGATCCAGGTGCTCGAGGGGCTCGCGGCGGTTCGCAAGCGCCCCGGCATGTACATCGGCTCGACGGGCCCGCGCGGCCTGCACCACCTCGTGCAGGAGATCGTCGACAACTCGGTCGACGAGGCCCTCGCCGGGTACTGCGACCTCATCGAGGTGACGCTGCTCGCCGACGGCGGCGTGCGCTGCGTCGACAACGGCCGCGGCATCCCCGTCGCCGAGCACAAGATCGAGAAGAAGTCGACGCTCGAGGTCGTGCTCACGGTGCTGCACGCGGGCGGCAAGTTCGGCGGCGGCGGATATGCCGTGTCGGGCGGCCTGCACGGCGTCGGATCCTCCGTCGTGAACGCGCTGTCGACGCGGCTCGAGGCCGTCGTCAAGCGCGACGGCTACGTGTGGCGCCAGTCGTTCCAGAACGGCGGCGTGCCCCTCGCGCCCGTCGAGCGCGGCGAGGAGACCGACGAGACCGGCACGTCGATCACGTTCTGGCCCGACGCCGAGATCTTCACCGAGACCGTCGAGTTCGACTACGAGTACCTGCGCACGCGCTTCCAGCAGATGGCCTTCCTCAACAAGGGCCTCAAGATCGAGCTGTACGACGAGCGCGAGGCATCGGTCGAGGAGATCGACAACGTCGACGGCGAGCCCGAGATGCAGCAGCGTCACGACGTGTTCCTCTACGAGCGCGGCCTCATGGACTACGTCGACTACCTCAACGCGGCGCGCAAGGCCGACCGCGTGCACGAGGAGATCATCCACTTCGAGGCCGAGGACCCGGAGCGCAAGATCGCGCTCGAGCTCGCGATGCAGTGGACGACCTCGTACAGCGAGAACGTCTTCACGTACGCCAACACGATCAACACGCACGAGGGTGGCACCCACGAGGAGGGCTTCCGCGCCGCGCTCACGTCGCTCGTGAACCGCTACGCCCGCGCCAACGGGATCCTCAAGGAGAAGGACGACAACCTCACGGGCGACGACGTCCGCGAGGGCCTCACGGCAGTCATCTCGGTCAAGCTCGGCGAGCCCCAGTTCGAGGGCCAGACGAAGACCAAGCTCGGCAACACCGAGGCGAAGGCGTTCGTGCAGCGCATCGTCGGCGAGGAGCTGAGCGACTGGTTCGAGCG
>JAJUIM010000213.1 GCA_029267645.1 Microbacterium sp. | reverse complement strand
CGAGCTGCAGCTGCACGATCGCGGCCGAGCCGTCCTCCGTCACGAGCCCGTCGACCGTGTCGCCGAACGGCGAGGTCGCGGACGACATCTGGTCGAGGTCCGCGAGGTCGTCCGCCGCCTGCTCGATCGGCTCGCGGTAGTTGGCGTCCTCGACGCTGTCGCCGTCGGCGGCCACGACGATGAACTGCGCCGACGTGCCCGAGACCTGCGGGAACGTGCGCTCGAGCTGTTCGAGGCCCTCCTGCGATTCGGTGCCGGGGATCGAGAAGGTGTTGTCGAAGCCCTTGTTGAGCCCGAGCGCGGCGGCGCCCATGACGAGGAGCAGGAGGATCCACGAGCCGAGCACGCGCCAGGGGTGGCGGTACGACCAGCGGCCGAGGGAAGACAGCAGGGTGGACACGAAAGCGGCCTTTCGGGTCTGGGGCGGTTCGATACAGAGGTGTATCCGATACAGGAGTGTATCCTAAATGATGTGAGTGACTCCCAGGTTGAGGAAGCCCCGGTCGCGCCGAAGACGCGCAGCCGCGCGGCGACACGGGCGAAGCTGCTCGAGGCCGCCTCCGAGGTGTTCGCCGAGGTCGGCCTCGGCGAGGCGTCGGTCGAGCGCATCTGCGAGCGCGCGGGCTTCACGCGCGGCGCGTTCTACTCGAACTTCAGCTCGAAGGACGAGATGTTCCTCGAGCTCGCGGGCGACGTCGCGCGCGACCGTGTCGCGGGCGTGCGGGCCCGCATGGCCGACATCGTCGCGACGGGCGGGCTCGACGGCGTCGCGGAGGACCCGTCGATCATCATCCGCGTGCTCGACGTCATCGGCGACGACCCGCTGTCGACGCTGCTCGCCTACGAGATCAGCATCCGCGCCATGCGCGATCCCGAGTTCGCGGCCGCGTATCGCGAGCAGGAGCAGCAGATCGACGACGAGATCGTGCAGCTCATCGACGAGATCGTCGCGACGAAGCAGCTGCGGCTTCGCGTCTCGAGCCGCGAGGCCGCGCGCATCATCCTCGCCGTGTGGGCCGACGTGTCGGCACGCGCCGCGGTGTCGGGCCTCGGCCCCGAGCAGATGGCCGAGCAGCGCACGCGCGAGCTGAGCCGCGTCGTGGCGCTCGTGCTCGAGCCCGCCTGATCGGTCAGAGCGCGGCGTACGCGTCGCGGATCCGCGCCTCCCACCACGCGCGGCGCTCGGCGGGCACGGCGCGCTCGGCGAGCAGCGCCGGTTCGGGGGCGACGCGTGCGACGGGGATCGAGCCCGCGTCGGGGACGAGCGGCGTCGTAGTGACGTCGGCCGTGAACAGGCTCGCGGTGCCGAGCCCGCAGTCGTGATCGAGGGCGGGCAGCGCCGCCGCGAGGTGCGCGCCCTGCGCGAGGCCCACGCTCGTGTCGAGCGCCGACGAGACGACGGCGGGCAGGCCCGCCTGCTCGACGATCTCGAGCGCGCGGCGCACGCCGCCCGACGGCTGGGCCTTGATGACGACGATGTCGGCGGCGCCCGCCCGCGCGACCGCGATCGGATCCTCCGCCTTGCGCACCGACTCGTCGGCCGCGATCGGCACGTCCCAGTCGCGCAGCCGCGCGCGCACGCCCGCGAGCTCCTCGACGCTCGCGCAGGGCTGCTCCGCGTACTCGAGGTCGTACGCGCTGAGGGCGCGCAGCGCCCTGTCGGCCTCGTCGACGTTCCACCCGCCGTTCGCGTCGACGCGGATCCGCCCCTCGGGGCCCATCACCTCGCGCACGGCCGCGACGCGCGCGACGTCGTCGTCGAGGCCCTGCCCGGGCTCGGCGACCTTCACCTTCGCCGTGCGGCGCGCCCCGGAGCGGGCGAGGATCGCGGGCACGTCGCCCGCCGCGATGGCGGGCACGGTCGCGTTGACGGGGATCCGGTCGCGGTGCGCCGCGGGCTGCGGCTCGAACGCGAAGTCGATCGCCGCGCGCAGCCAGGTCGCGGCCTCCGCCGCGCCGTACTCGAGGAACGGCGAGAACTCGGCCCAGCCCTCGGGCCCCTCGAACAGCGCGGCCTCGCGGTGGTCGACGCCGCGGAACCGCGTGGCCATCGGCAGCGACACGACCTGCAGCGTCGCGAGGATCTCGGCAAGGGGAGGGAGGGGAGCGGTGCGCATGCGTCCATCCTGCCTCCCGCGCCGCGGACGCGACAGGATGGACGCATGAGGTTCTTCACGGGGGCGCGCGGCGCCGACATGGGTGCGGAGGGCGCCGGCATCGGCGCGATGACGGCGGGCGACGCCGATTCGCCGCTCGCGGGCGGCCCGCTCGCGTTCCGCGGCGTCGCGGCCGAGGCGCCCTCGCCGACGTGGCTCGCGGCGCATCCGCGGCGCGACGTTGTCTACGCGGCGCTCGAGGGCGCGGGGCGCGTGGCCGCATTCGCCCGCACAGGGGAGGCCTCGCTCGTGCGCCTCGGCCCCACGCGAGTCGCGGGCGAGGCCGTGTGCCACATTGCCGTCGCGCCCGACGCCTCGCGCCTCGTCGCGTCGTGCTGGGGTGACGGCCGCGTCGTGCACATCCCGCTCGCCGCCGACGGGTCGCTCGGCGAGCCGTCGCTCGCGCCCGCGGCCGCGGATCCGTACGACGCCGCGCTGCCGGGCGCCGCCTCAGATCCCACGCCCCTCGAGGTCCGCGCCTCGGGGCTGATGATCGCGGGCGCGGCGGATGCCTCCGAGCCCGCGGGCGATGCGGATCCCGAGCAGGCGGGCGCCGCGGATCCGCGCCCGAGCCGCGGGCACGCGGCGGCCTTCCTGCCCGACGGGCGCGTCGCGACGACCGATCTCGGCTACGACCTCGTGCGCATCTGGCGCGTGACAGAGGCGGGCCTCGCGCCCGATCACGAGGTCGTGCTGCCCTACGGCACGGGGCCGCGGCACATGTTCGCGCACCCGAGCGGGCACCTGCACGTCGTGACCGAGTTCTCGTGCGAGGTGTTCACGCTGCGCAGGCGCCCCGACGGGCGCTGGGAGGTCGCGGCCTCGGTCGCGACGGGCGCGCTGCCGGGCGACACGGGCGCCGAGCTCGCCGCATCGCACGACCGCGAGGTGCTGTACGCGGGGCTGCGCGGCAGCGACACGATCCAGGCGCTGCGGGTCGCGGGATCCGGTGAAGAGCTGCGGCCGGTCGCGCTCGCGGAATCGGGCGTCACGACGCCGCGGCACCACGTCATCGTGCGCGACACGCTGCTCGTCGCGGGGCAGGGATCCGACGAGATCGTCTCGCTCGCGATCGACGAGCGCACGGGCGCGCCGGGCCGCGTGCGGCACAGGCTCGAGCACCCGACGCCGCAGCACGTGCTGCCTGTCGCGTGAGCGGCGTTCTCGAATACGCTGGCCGCATGCCGCTTCTCGACACCCCCGTGCGCCTCGGCGTGCAGTTCGCGCCCCAGCACCACGCCTCCTACGCCGCCGTGCGCGACGGCGCCCGACGCCTCGAGGACATGGGCGTCGACGTGCTGTTCACGTGGGATCACTTCTTCCCGCTGTCGGGCGACCCGGACGGCACGCACTTCGAGTCGTGGACGAACCTCGCCGCGTGGGCCGAGCAGACCGAGCGCATCGAGCTCGGCGCGCTCGTGAACTGCAACTCGTATCGCAACCCCGACCTGCAGGCCGACATGGCCCGCACGATCGACCACATCTCGGCGAAGGACGGCGAGGGGCGGTTCATCTTCGGCACGGGCTCGGGCTGGTTCGAGCGCGACTACGAGGAGTACGGCTACGAGTTCGGCACGGCGGGATCCCGGCTCGACGACCTCGCCGAGGCGCTGCCGCGCATCGAGCGCCGCTGGGAGGTGCTCAACCCCGCGCCGACGCGGCGGATCCCCGTGCTCATCGGCGGCAAGGGCGAGAAGAAGACGCTGCGCCTCGTCGCCCGGCACGCCGACATCTGGCACAGCTTCGTCG
>JAJUIM010000329.1 GCA_029267645.1 Microbacterium sp. | reverse complement strand
GAGAAGGGGCTCGCGGAGTCCGTCGAGGCGATCCGCGAGGCGGCGCCGGAGGCGCAGACGATCACGGTCACGGGCGACGTCTCGAAGGAAGCGGACGTCGAGGCCTACGTCGCCGCGACGCTCGAGGCCTTCGGTCGCATCGACGGCTTCTTCAACAACGCGGGCATCGAGGGGCGTCAGAACCTCACCGAGAACTTCACGGATGACGAGTTCCAGCGCGTGCTCGCGATCAACCTGTCGGGTGCCTTCCTCGGCCTCGAGAAGGTGCTCGCGGTCATGCGTGAGCAGGGGAGCGGTTCGGTCGTCAACACGGCGAGCGTCGGCGGCATCCGCGGCGTCGGCAACCAGTCGGGCTACGCCGCCGCCAAGCACGGCGTCGTCGGCCTCACGCGCAACTCGGCTGTCGAGTACGGAGAGTTCGGCGTGCGCGTGAACGCGATCGCGCTGGGCGCGATCTGGACGCCGATGGTCGAGAACTCGATGAAGCAGCTCGACCCCGAGAACCCGCGCAAGGCCGCGGAGCAGTTCATCCAGGCGAACCCGACGAAGCGCTACGGCGAGCCGCACGAGATCGCGGCGGTCGTCGCATTCCTGCTGTCGGACGACTCGAGCTACATGAACGCGACGGTCATTCCGATCGACGGCGGTCAGTCGGCGAAGTACTGATCGAACGACCTCGGCGCCGGCCCCGCGGAACGCTCCGCGCGGCCGGCGCCGACGTGTTCGCGGGACCCCGCGGATCCCGCTGTTCGCATGGCCTCGCGCGGGTTTCGCGTGCTATCCTGAAGTGTCACGTGTGCGCGCGTCGCGTTGTCGTTTCTTCGGATTCGATCGCAAGACTGCCTCGTGATCAGCAAAAATCCCATCCAGCCGCCTCGGAATCATCCAGGCTGACGGCGTGCGCCCCTGTGCGCACGCGGCCGGTTTCGAGGCCCGACATACAACCCCTGAAGGCTAACTACTACATGACTAACGAAACGACCGCCTCGGCCACCACGCAGGTCGCGATCAACGACATCGGCTCTGCAGAGGACTTCCTGGCCGCGGTCGAGAAGACTCTGAAGTTCTTCAACGACGGCGACATCATCGACGGCGAGATCGTCAAGATCGACCGCGATGAGGTTCTGCTCGACGTCGGATACAAGACCGAGGGCGTCATCCCCTCGCGCGAGCTCTCCATCAAGCACGACGTCAACCCGGACGACGTCGTCAAGGTTGGTGACCACATCGAGGCCCTCGTGCTCCAGAAGGAGGACAAGGAAGGCCGCCTGATCCTGTCGAAGAAGCGCGCCCAGTACGAGCGCGCCTGGGGCGACGTGGAGCAGATCAAGGAGAACGACGGTGTCGTCAAGGGCACGGTCATCGAGGTCGTCAAGGGCGGCCTCATCCTCGACATCGGCCTCCGCGGCTTCCTCCCCGCTTCGCTCATCGAGCTGCGCCGCGTGCGCGACCTGACGCCGTACCTCGGCCAGGAGCTCGAGGCGAAGATCCTGGAGCTCGACAAGAACCGCAACAACGTCGTGCTCTCGCGCCGCGCCCTCCTCGAGGAGACGCAGTCGGCCACGCGTGCCCAGTTCCTCAACGGCCTGCACAAGGGCCAGGTCCGCAAGGGCCAGGTCTCGTCGATCGTCAACTTCGGTGCGTTCGTCGACCTGGGCGGCGTGGACGGCCTCGTGCACGTCTCGGAGCTGTCCTGGAAGCACATCGACCACGCCAGCGAGGTCGTCGAGGTGGGCCAGGAGGTCACCGTCGAGGTTCTCGAGGTCGACCTCGACCGCGAGCGCGTCTCGCTGTCGCTCAAGGCGACGCAGGAGGACCCGTGGCAGGTCTTCGCCCGTACGCACCAGATCGGTCAGATCGCGCCGGGCAAGGTCACGAAGCTCGTTCCGTTCGGTGCGTTCGTTCGCGTCGCCGACGGCATCGAGGGTCTCGTGCACATCTCGGAGCTCTCGCACAAGCACGTCGAGATGGCCGAGCAGGTCGTGTCGGTGGGCCAGGAGCTCTTCGTCCGCGTCATCGACATCGACCTCGACCGTCGCCGCATCTCGCTGTCGCTCAAGCAGGCCAACGACATGGTCGACCCGAACGGCACCGAGTTCGACCCGTCGCTGTACGGCATGACGACCGAGTACGACGAGAACGGCGAGTACAAGTTCCCCGAGGGCTTCGACCCCGAGACCAACCAGTGGCTCGAGGGCTACGACGAGGCTCGCGAGGCCTGGGAGCAGGAGTACGCGCAGGCTCAGGCTCGCTGGGAGCAGCACAAGGAGCAGGTCGCCAAGGCGATCGAGGCCGAGGCCAACGCCGAGGACGTCGCTCCCGTCAGCGGCAGCAGCTTCTCGTCGGAGAGCGCCGGTGCCGGCGCCCTCGCCGACGACGAGGCGCTCGCGGCGCTTCGCGAGAAGCTCGCCGGCAACTGATCGCATCGCGCTGAAAGCGGGTCGGGTCCTTCGGGATCCGGCCCGCTTTTCGCATGCGCGCGAACGACCGGCATGTGGATAAGTTCTGCGGGCCGGTCCCGGATTCCCCTAGCCTGATCGGCATGCTCCGACCTGCTCTCG
>JAJUIM010000119.1 GCA_029267645.1 Microbacterium sp. | reverse complement strand
CTGCAGGGCGGCGCGACGGGAGGCGGCGCGCGTGAACGAGTGGCCGATGAGGAGGTACGAGAGGATGCTCGTCACCTCCCAGAACATGACGAGCATGATGAGGTCGTCGGTGAGGACGAGCCCGTACATGGCGCCCGCGAAGGCCGTGAGCACGCCGGAGAAGCGGCCGATGCCCTCCGTGGATCCACGGAAGTACGTCGCGCAGTAGAGCATCACGAGCGCGCCGACGCCCGTGACGATGAGCGTCATGATCCACGCGAGCGAGTCCATGCGCATCGAGATCTCGATGCCGAGGGGCCGGATCCACTCGTATGTCTCGAACGGAATGTCGCCCGCGAGGATCGGGGCGCCGAGCAGCACGGCGTGCACGAGGCCCGCGGCCGGCACGAGCGCCGCGACGTAGAAGACGCGCGCGCCCATGGCCTTCGCGAGGGGTACAAGGAGAACTGCTGCGATCCCGAACACCGAGAGGATCGCGAGCATTGGCGTCTCCCTCATGGTCGCGGCAGGCGTCAGGCCGACCGGTGGCGTCGTCTTATGTCAATTCTACGGGTCGTGAGCCGGGGTGGGCCCGAGAGCCACGAATATGCCCTCGCCGTCACATGATCGAGACCTGCGCGGGGCGTTAGGCTCGCACGGTGCGCCTCGTCATCGCTCGCTGCTCTGTGGACTACACCGGCCGCCTCAACGCCCATCTCCCGCTCGCGACCCGCGTGCTCATGCACAAGGGCGACGGCAGCGTGCTGATCCACTCGGACGGCGGCTCGTACAAGCCGCTGAACTGGATGAGCCCGCCGTGCCGCGTGGACCACCTCGAGGTCGACGAGGAGCTCGCCTCGGCGGGCGTCGTCGAGGTGTGGAAAGTGACGCACCAGAAGACGGGCGACGCACTGACGCTCCGGATCCACGAGATCCTGCACGACACGACGCACGACCTCGGCGTCGACCCCGGCCTCATCAAGGACGGCGTCGAGAGCGACCTGCAGCGGCTGCTCGCCGAGCAGGTCGAACTCATCGCCGAGGGCGGCACGCTCGTGCGCCGCGAGTACCCGACCGCGATCGGGCCCGTCGACCTCCTGATCCGCGATGCCGAGGGCGTCGCGATCGCGGTCGAGGTCAAGCGCCGCGGCGAGATCGACGGCGTCGAGCAGCTCACGCGCTATCTCGACCTGCTGGGGCGCGATCCGCTGCTGACGGGGATCCGCGGCGTCTTCGCAGCGCAGGAGATCAAGCCGCAGGCCCGCACGCTCGCGGAGGACCGCGGGATTCGCTGCGTGACGCTCGATTACGAGGCCATGAAGGGCATCGCCTCGGGCGTCCCGACGCTGTTCTGACGCCCTCCCCGGCCGCGCCTGCCTCGGCCGGCGCCGCGCCCCGCATAGGGTGAGGATCATGGCGGAATCGCGATGGTCATGTGTGCTCTGGGACGTCGACGGAACGATCGCGGACGCCTCCGCGGGGATCCTTCCGCGCATCGCGCGCGTGCTCGATGAGATGGGCCTGCCCGCGACGCCGTCCGACCAGGTGCGCCGCTGGATCGGCCCGCCCATGCTCGACTCGTTCCAGGAGATCGCGGGCCTCTCCCCCGAGCTCGCGACGCGCGCCGTCGCCCGGTACCGCGCCCTCGCGGGCGAGGAGGGCTACGCCAACTCCGTCCGCCTGTACGACCGCGTGACCGACGTGATCCGCGACGTACACGACGCGGGCATCCCGCAGTCGACCGCGAGTACGAAGCCCGGCAACCAGGTCGAGGCGATCTTCGCCCACTTCGGCATCACCGATCAGTTCGTGTCGATCCACGGCGCGATCCCCGACGCCGACGTCCTCGACACGAAGGCCGCGGTCCTCGGCCGCGCGCTCGCTGACCTGCGCGAGCGCGGCGTCGACACGTCGCGCCCCGTGCTCATCGGCGACCGCCACCACGACGTCGACGGCGCCGCCGAGCACGGCGTGCCCGTGATCTTCGCGCGCTGGGGATTCGGGTCCCCCGAGGAGGAGGCGGGCTCGATCGCGGCCGCCGACACCCCCGACGACCTGCGCGCGCTGCTGCTCGGGGGCTGACGTGCCCGACGCCTCCGCCCCCGCGACCTGGATCGTCCCCGGCCTCATCGCGATCGCGGCCGTCGCCGTCGTCGTCATCGCGATCGTCGTGGGCGTGCGGATCGCCCGCCGCGGCCGCCGTGCTCAGGCGCGCGCGGGCGCCTCGCTCGAACAGCTCGGCGAGCGCCTCGTCGAGCTCGACGACGCCACGCAGGAGCTCGAGATCGAGATCGGGATGTCGTCGGCCCTGTACGACGGGCGCCCGCCCGCGTCGCTGCGCCGGGCCCGCCTCACGGCGCAGCACACGCGCGACGACGCGTTCGCCGCATACAGCGCGGCGACGCGCGAGGGCGTGCTGCCCGCTGACCGGCTGCGCGAGGCGCGGCGCTTGACGGCTGGCATTGACGAGGCGCTCGCGGTCGTGCGCGCCGCTCGCGCGGACAACGACGCGTGGCTGGCAGAGAACGCGACCCACCGCGAGCAGATCGACGTCGAGCGCCGCCGCATCGACGAGCTCGTCGAGCGCATGGGCGACCCCGCGGCCCTGCGCGCCGAGCTCGCGCGCATCGCCGACGAGAGCGAGTGGGAGGACGCGGCGGGCGCGGACGACGAGGCCCGCTCGGCGATCGAGCGAGCGCGCGCCCACCTCGCCGAGGCCGAGCGACTCGCCGACGGCCCCTCGCCCGCCGTGCGCGCCGAGCTGCGCGCGTGCGAGGCGTCGCTCGCCCGCGCCGAGCAGGCGTCGCGGCAGCTCGAGGAGACCTACCGGCTCGTGACGGGCGCCTCGCTCTCGATCGGCGACGAGCAGAAGGCCGCCGAGTCGGCGATCCGTGCGGCCGACGGCACGCAGAAGACGCTCGACCAGGCGGAGGGCCCGCGGCTCGCCGAGGCGATCCGCGTCGCCCGGGTGGCCCTCGACGCCGCCTCGAGGATCGCCGACCGCCGGCCCGTGACGGCGAACGAGCGCATCGCGCGCCTGCGCGACCGCCTCGACGTCGCGCTCGCAGACGCCCGCACGCAGCAGCAGAAGCAGCGCGGCGCACGCAGCGCGCTGCCCGGATCCCTCAACGCCGCCCGCAGCGCGCTCGCCCGCGCCGAGGCGGTCGTGCTCGACGCCGAGGTCGATGCGCGCGTGCGCCTCGACAGCGCGCGCCGTGAGCTCGCGCTCGCCCGCCAGGCGCACGATCCGATCGAGGCGCTCGAGGCGTCGCGCCGAGCCCGCCGCGACGCGGAAGAGGCCGCCTCGCTCGCCCGCGGCCGCAAGCGCCGGCACTGACCGTCCGCGCACGAAAAAGCCCCGCATCTCCGTGCGGAGGTGCGGGGCTTCGGGTGCTCGCTCTGCTTAGAGCGGAACGATGTTGTCGGCCTGCAGACCCTTGGGACCCTGCGTGACCTCGAACTCCACGCGCTGGTTCTCTTCCAGCGTGCGGTAGCCCTTCGTCTGGATCGCACTGAAGTGCGCGAAGACGTCCTGGCCGCCCTCGTCGGGGGAGATGAAGCCGAAGCCCTTCTCCGAGTTGAACCACTTGACGGTGCCCTGCGTGCTCATGTACTGCCGTTCTATCGGGGCGGATGTCGACGCAATTTCACGACGACGCCTTCACGCTAGCCCACGAACATGTCCGCGCAACAGGGGTGCGTGCAGATTCGGCCGTCACAAAGAGAAACAGCCCTCACCGTTGGGGGGAAACAGTGAGGGCCGGACGACCGAGAGAGGACGTCTTCTTCTAAGGTACAACGTCGAACCGCCCTCTCGCTCGGCATGGCGCCGCTTCCCGGGTGATTTGGCGCCGACCGGGGTGAAATCGTGATCTCGACAGCACACCGGGAGCCGATTCGTCAACGGAGGACGTGATGCGGCCGCACGGGGCACACAATGGACGGATGAGCAACCCTCCGGCGCCGACGCGCTCCCCTCGCCGCGAGCGCACGCGATCCGTCCCCTGGCTGCGCATCGTGCTGCCCGCCGTGCTCATCATCGCGTGGCTCGCGGGCGCCTCCTTCGGCGGGCCGCTGTTCGGCAAGGTGAGCGAGGTCTCATCGAACGACCAGACGACCTACCTGCCGAAGTCCGCCGACGCGACGGTCGTGAGCGAGGCGCAGGCCGACTTCTCCGACTCCGACGCGATCCCCGCGATCGTCATCTTCACGTCGGTCGACGAGCTGAGCGACGACGACCTCGCGACGATCGACGACGCGCTCGCCCGCGCGGCGGATCTCGACATCGTCGCCGACGAGGTCTCCCCCGCGATCGCCTCGGACGACGGCCTCGCGGCGCAGGCGTTCGTGCCGCTCGCGAGCGACGCCGATCTCGGCGACGCCGTGGCCGAGATCGGCGACGAGCTGCGCGCCGACGCCCCCGAGGGCGTGACGACGCAGATCACGGGTCCCGCGGGCTTCTCGGCCGACCTCGCGGCAGGCTTCGCGGGCATCGACGGCCTCCTGCTCGGCGTCGCGCTCGGCGCCGTGCTCGTGATCCTCGTGCTCGTCTACCGGTCGGCGCTGCTGCCGATCGTGGTGCTGTCGACGAGCCTTTTCGCGCTCTGCGTCGCGCTGCTCGTCGTGTGGTGGCTCGCGAAATTCGAGATCCTGCTGCTCAGCGGGCAGACGCAGGGCATCCTCTTCATCCTCGTGATCGGTGCCGCGACCGACTACTCACTGCTGCTCGTCGCGCGATTCCGCGAGGAGCTGCGCGGCACGCACGACCGCGGCGCGGCCGTGTTCCGCGCGGTCAAGGGATCCTTCGAGCCGATCATCGCGTCGGGCGGCACTGTCATCGCGGGCCTCCTGTGCCTGCTGCTGAGCGACCTCAAGTCGAACAGCACGCTCGGCCCCGTCGCCGCGATCGGCATCGTCTTCGCGATGCTCGCGGCACTCACGTTCCTGCCCGCGCTGCTGCTCGTCTTCGGCCGCGCGTCGTTCTGGCCACGCACGCCGCGCTTCGACCCCGATGCCCCGGCCTCCGACATCTCTGGCGCGTGGGCTCGCGTCGCGGGTTTCGTCCAGGCTCGCCCCCGACGCGTGTGGATCAGCACGGCGCTCCTGCTCGTGGTCGGCTGCGTCGGCGTGACGCAGCTGCAGGCCAGCGGCGTGCCGCAGTCCGACCTCGTCATCGGATCCTCCGAGGCGCGCGACGGACAGAACGCGCTCGGCGAGCACTTCCCGGGCGGGTCCGGCAGCCCCGCCGCCGTCCTCGCTCCGGAGGACGCGTGGCAGGAGACGGCCGATGTGCTCCTCGCATCGGACGGCGTCGACGGCGTCACGATCACCGCCGCCGATTCGCCGAGCGGATCCGCCACCGTCACCGCCGACGGCATCGAGGCGATGGGCCCTCCCGGCACCCCCGCGCCCGAGCCGACCGTCGTCGACGGCCGCGTGCTCCTGCAGGCGACGCTCACCGACGCGGCCGACTCCGATGCCGCGGCCGAGACCGTGCGCGCGCTGCGCGGCGAGGTCGGAGACGACGTGCTGATCGGCGGCGTCACGGCGACCGCGATCGACACGAACGACGCATCGATCCACGACCGCAACCTCATCATCCCGGTCGTGCTGGCCGTGATCCTCGTGATCCTCATGCTGCTGCTGCGCTCGATCCTCGCGCCCATCCTGCTCATGGCGACGACCGTGCTGTCGTTCGGCACGGCCCTCGGCGTCGCGGCCGTGCTCTTCACGCACGTCTTCCAGTTCCCCGGCGCGGATCCGGCCGTGCCGCTCTACGGATTCGTCTTCCTCGTCGCACTCGGTATCGACTACAACATCTTCCTCATGACGCGCGTGCGCGAGGAGGCGCTCAAGCACGGCACGCGGGAGGGGATCCGCCGCGGCCTGACGGTCACGGGCGGCGTCATCACGTCGGCGGGCGTCGTGCTCGCGGCCACGTTCGCGGCGCTGTCGGTGATCCCGATCCTCTTCCTCGTGCAGATCGCGTTCATCGTCGCGTTCGGCGTGCTGCTCGACACGTTCGTCGTGCGCACCCTGCTCGTCCCCGCGCTCTCGACCGACATCGGCCGCAAGATCTGGTGGCCGTCGGCCCTGGGCCGCGGCGAGCGCTGAGCGTTCGCGGGTGCATAGGACACCCCCCAACCCAAAACGATCGGTGGTTGCGTCCGCCAGAGTGGTGTATCGGTAGCTCGGTGATCGTGTCGCTGAACGCGGCGACGGTCACCGTGTGATCCTTCGAGGAAACTCCTACATCCCACTCGAAAGGACTCACGACGATGACCGTCACACCCAGTATCG
>JAJUIM010000048.1 GCA_029267645.1 Microbacterium sp. | reverse complement strand
GTAGTAGCCGTAGCGGCGCTTCGGGCCCGGCACGTAGATCTCGATGCGATAGCGGAAGCCGAACAGGCGCTCGGCGCGGTCGCGGAACCACACCGCGGGGTCGAACGGCGTCAGGAGCGCCGTGTGCTCGAGGCGGCGCGGCACGCGCGCGTCGCGGTGGATCCATGCCGGCACGGGGCGGCCCGCGCCGTTCGTCCAGCCCTCGACCGCGACTGGCGCGAGCTCGCCCGCGTCGACGAGGTCGTCGACGGCGGCGCGCACGGCCCGCTGATCACGCAGCCGGTAGTAGTCGTTGAGGTCGGCGATCGTCGCGACGCCGGACGCGCGGGCGGCGCGGCGCACGAGCTCGCGGATCGCGTCCTCCCGCGGCACGTCGCGCCCCAGGTGCGCTGCGGGGACGACGTGCTCGGCGAGCCCGTAGACGCGCTCGAAGCCCTCGCGCCCCGCGATCGCGACCTCCCCCGTGCCCCACAGGTGCTCGAGGGCCTGCTTCACGTGGTCCCAGTCCCACCACGGCCCGCCGCGGGCCGCGCGCCCGACCGACTCGACATCCGCGGGCCGCAGGGGGCCGCGATCGGCGAGCTCGGCGCGCACGCGATCCACGACGTCGCGGTTGCGCGGATCCGACGCCCACGCGCCCCAGCGCCCGTCGCGCGCCGCGACGTCGGCACGGCGGAACGCCCACAGCGGCCAGTCTTCGACCGGCAGGAACGCGGCCTCGTGCGGGATGTACTCGACGTATCGCGCGGGCTTCGACCGCGTGGGGCGGCGCATCACGAGCCGGTCGAGGTCGGCCGGGTCGTAGCCGCCGAGCCGCGAGAACAGCGGCATGTAGTGCGACCTCGCGAACACGTTGACGGAATCGATCTGCAGCACGCCCATGCGCGCGATCGCTGCCGCGAGCGAGCGGGCCGTCGCGCCGTCGCGCGGCCTGCCGAATCCCTGCGCGGCGAGCGCCGCCCGCCTGGCCTCCTGCGCCGACAGCGTCGTCCTCGTCATGGCTCCGAGCGTAGGCCATCCGGTATTCAGCCGACGCATAGTGGGGCCACAGCGCGCACCATGGGCCGGCGCGCAGGATGGCCCCAACTCATGCGGGAATAAACGACGCGAGAGCGCTGTTGTCCCCGGTGTCCGACCAAACCTCTCCCTCCGGAAGGACAGTTGTGGGCAAGAACTACGTAGACATCGAAGACGACCAGGGCGGCGTGCTGCGCTACCGCAAGCACGCCAACGGCCGCGGGCTCGTGGCACACGGCGCGAAGGTCGCCGCCTCGGCACGCGTCGAAGCCGGCGCCTACATCGAGCCGAACGCGCGCGTGCTCGACGGCGCGCGCATCGCGGCGGGTGCGTGGATCGAACCGGGCGCCGTCATCGGCCCGGGTGCGGTCATCGACGCCAACGCGCACATCGGCCCCGAGGCCGCCGTCGGTGCCAAGGCCAAGATCGGCGTGCGCAGCCACGTGGGCCGCGGCGCGCAGGTCGCGAGCGGATCGCTCATCGGCGACGACGAACGGATCCTCGACGGCGAGAAGATCGCCACCGACCAGCGCGGCTTTCGCCTCGCGGCATAAGACGACAGACGTGCAGAGGCCGCTCATCGGATCCCGGTGAGCGGCCTCTCGTCATCCCACGCGATCGCGCAGCCACTCCAGCTGCAGCGCCCGGTGATACGGGCCGCCGCCCTCGTGGCCGTTGTAGGCGTAGTGTTCGATGCGCTTGTCGTCGTGCGCCCACGCGTGGAACGCGCCGAACACGGTCGAGGGCGGACAGATCATGTCCATGAGCGCGACCGAGAACAGCGTCGGCACCTCGGCGCGCGAGGCGTGGTTGACGCCGTCGAAGTAGCTGAGGGTGCGGAACGTCTCGTCGACACGGTCGCGGTAGGTCGCGAGGTACCGGACGATCTCGCTGTACGGCGCCGTGTTCACGAGCGACGTCGCGCGCGGGAAGTCGCACAGGAACGGGAAGTCGACGAGCGCACCGGCGACGTCGGATCCGAGCGCCGCGGCCGCGATCGCGATGCCGCCGCCCTGGCTGCCGCCCGCGACGAAGACCGGCACATCGGGCGCGAGCTCGTGCGCGACGTCGACGGCGCAGGCCGCGTCGGTGAAGACGCGGCGATAGAAGTATGTCTCGGGCGAGCGGATGCCGCGCGTCATGCTGCCGGGGACGGCGGGGTCGGATCCGTGCGGATCCTCGGTGCTGCCCGGCCCGTACTGCGCGTAGCCCTGGCCGCGCGTGTCGACCTTGAGGTGCCCGTAGCCCGCGAGCGCCCACTCGGACTGCTGGTGCGGGAAGCCGCGCCCGCCCGAGTAGCCGATGAACTCGACGACGACGGCCGTCGGCTCCGCGTGCGCGGGGCGGTGGTACCAGGCGCTGATGGGATCGCCCGCGAACCCCGAGAACGTGACGTCGTGGGTCGTGACGAGCGCGAGGCCGTTGTCGATCTCGGGCGCGTACGTCTCGCCGTGGGCCGAGCGGCTGCCCTCGAGGGTGCTGCGCCAGAACTCGTCGAAGTCATCGGGCGCCACGACATCGGAGCGGCGCTCGCGGAGCTTCTCCAGCGGCAGGTCGAAGTGCGTCATCGGATTCCTCTCGTCACCTGGAGCGTAGCGGCTCGCGGAATTCGCCCGCACGCGGGTCCGTAGGCTGGTGTCATGGCGCGAAACAGGGCAGCACGGGGCGGACGCACGCGGGGCGGATCCGGTCGCCCGGCCGCGAAGCCGCGCCGCGAGCCGGCGCGCCAGGCGCCGGCGGCCCCGGATCCGCTGCCGCCGTTCCGCCTCGGCGCGGTGCCGGGCGCGACGCCCGGGAAGTGGATCGCGCGCTGGCGCGAGCAGCGCCCCCACCAGCGCCTCGAGCTCGTCGCTGTCGAGGCCGCGGATCAGCGCGAGGCCCTCGCGACGGGCGCGGTCGACGCGCTCATCGGGCGCGGCCCCGTCGACGACCCGGACCTGCACGTCGTCGCGCTGTACGACGAGATCCCCGTCGTCGTCATGGCGGCCGAATCGCACCTCACGGCGGCCGACGAGCTCGAGCCGCGCGACCTCGAGGGCGAGGTGCTGCTGACGCCCGGCGACGACGTGCTGGGCCCGCTCGAGCTGCCCACGACGCCCGGCGCCGTGCCGATCGCGACGACGGAGGATGCGATCGCGACGGCCGCCGCGGGCGTCGGAATCGTCGTCGTGCCGATGTCGCTCGCCCGGCTGCACCACCGCCGCGACGCGGCCTTCCGGCCGCTCGCGGCGGGGGCGCCGATCTCGCCCGTCGTACTGGCGTGGCGGCGCGACCGCGACGGCGAGGGCACGCAGGCCTTCGTCGCGATCACGCGAGGCCGCACGTCCCGCTCGTCGCGGTAGCGGACGACCTACTCCCCCGGGTCCTCGCCGCCCTCGGCGTAGAACGCCGTCTCGGGGCGACGGGCAAGGAAGATCACGCTGCCCGCGAGCCCTCCCCAGACGACGACGGCCGAGATGATGAGGAACAGGATCGCGATGGCGGTCATCGCCGGGCCCCCTTTCCGTGCAGCTGGGCATTGGACGGCCACGCCTCGAACGCGTCGGGATCGCGGCGCCACGTGACGAGCGGCAGCACGATGGCCGCGATGACCGCGAGCACGATGCTGCCCCAGCCCGCGACGCCGAGGTACCAGGTGGCGTATCCCCCGTAGCCGTTCGAGACGAGATCCATGATCTTCGCGACGAGCATGTAGACGAGCACGACGGGCGCGAGCAGGCCCGTGAAGAACACCCACAGGCCGCCGACGCGGAAGGTCGACACGGCGCTCAGGTGCCGCGAGAGCTCGCCGCCCTTGCGCTTGACCCAGATCACGATGATCGTCATGACGATCGCCGAGGCGACGATGCCGACGTTGTTCGTCCACTGGTCGATCGTGTCGAGCGCGATGAGGCCCGACGTCGTGCCGAGCAGCACGATCGAGATGACCGCGAGCACGCCGATCGCGCCGACCGCCTGGCCGCGCGAGAGGCCGAACTTGTCGCGGATCGCGGCGATGACGACCTCGAGGATCGAGATGAGCGACGTGAGGCCCGCGAGCGTCAGCGTGCCGAAGAACAGCGCGCCGGCCCAGCCGCCGCCCGGCATCTCGCTCACGATCGCGGGGAACGTCATGAACGCGAGGCCGACTCCGGAGAGGCCTTCGAGCTGGTCGATCTCGATGCCCTGCTGGAAGGCGAAGAAGCCGATCGTCGAGAACACGCCGATGCCCGCGAGGATCTCGAACGACGAGTTGCCGAACGCGACCACGAGGCCCGCGCCCGTGAGGTTCGAGCGGCGCTTGCGGTACGAGGCGTAGGTGATCATGATGCCGAACGCGACCGACAGCGAGAAGAAGATCTGGCCGTACGCCGCGACCCACACGGCCGGATCCGCGAGCGCCGCGAAGTCTGGCGTGAAGAACGCGTTGAGGCCCTCGGCGGCGCCCGGCAGGAACAGCGCCCGCACGACGAGCACGCCGAAGGCGACCACGAGGAGCGGGATGATGATGACGTTCGCGCGCTGCACGCCCTTGACGACGCCCGCGCCGAGGATCACGAGCGTCACGACCCACATGAGAACGAGCGGGATCAGCACACCGGGCACGAAGTCGAACGTGATGGGCGTCGCCGCCCCGTCTGAGGCCTGCAGGTACTCGCCCGTGAAGAAGGCCGTCGGGTCGTCGCCCCACTGCTCGCCGAACGAGAAGACGAAATAGCTGCCGGCCCACGCGAGCACGCCCGCATAGTAGAGCGCGATGAGCGCGGCGATCGTCACCTGGAACCAGCCGATCCCCTCGCCGAGCTTGCCGCCGAGGCGGCGCAGCGCGAGCGGCGCGGATCCGCGGAACCGGTGGCCGATCGCGTAGTCGAGGAAAAGGATCGGGATGCCGGCCGTCAAGAGCGCGACGAGGTACGGGATGAGGAACGCGCCTCCGCCCGACTCGTAGGCGACGCCGGGGAAGCGCCAGATGTTGCCGAGACCGATCGCGGATCCGACGGCGGCCATGATGAAGCCGAATTGGCCGGTCCACTGCTCGCGTTCGGGGATCGCGGTCGTGGCCTGTGCTCGCGACATGTTTCTCCTCGATGAGACGTGCTCTCGCCGCGGCGTGCTGTCTCGCCGCGGTGTGCCCACGAACTTACCCCGGACGGACTGATTTCGGCGATCTGCTCGGTCGGGGGCGCGCCGCGACGCGCCCGGAGAGCAGAATGCTCAGTCTGCCGGCGCGAGCGCGAGGCCGATGCGCTCGTCGAGGTAGTCGGCGAGCGGCATGAGGAACCCCGCGGGCGACCAACTGACCATGAGCCGCCCGCCGCGCCACGAGAGCGGGCCACCGGGGGATCCGCCCGCGACGGCGGCGACGTCGATCTCCCCGCCGCCCGTGTGGAACGGCTCGCCCTCCGCGAAGCCGCCACGGAACGCCATGCCGCGCACGGCCGCGCGCTCGCGCTGCGACTCGGCCGTGAACCCGCGGCGCACCTCCTCGCTCGCGCGCAGGATCGTCCCCGTCGCCCACAGCCGCTCGTCGCCCACGAGGAGGACGCCGAGGTGCCAGGCCGACGCCGCGGGCACGATCGCCTCGCGCCCCCCGAAGGCGCGGCGGATCCGTCCCGGCTCGCGCAGCTCGCCCAGGCGGATCCGCGGCGCGCCCGCGAGCCGCGACCGCGCCGACGCGAGGAGGGCGCCGAGGTCGTCGCGCGCGGATCCGTCGGTCATGCGCTCGCGATCAGCCCCACACCCGACGGGCGATCTCGACGACGTGGCGCACCTTGGCCCACTGCTCATCTTCCGTGAGCACGTTGCCCTCCTCGGTCGAGGCGAAGCCGCACTGCGGCGAGAGCGCGAGCTGCTCGAGCGGCGCGAACTCGGCGGCCTCGCGGATGCGGCGCTCGATGTCGGCTGCGGGCTCGAGCTCGCCCGACTTCGAGGTGACGAGGCCGAGGACGACCGTCTGCTCGCCGGGGCGCAGGAACCGCAGCGGCTCGAACCCGCCCGCGCGGTCGCTGTCGTACTCGAGGAAGAAGCCGTCGTAGTCGGTCGCGAAGAGGTGCTGGGCGATGGGCTCGTAGCCGCCCGACGAGATCCACGTCGAACGGAAGTTGCCGCGGCAGACGTGCGTCGTGACGACGAGGTCGTCGGGCTTGCCCGCGAGCACGCGGTTCAGGATGTCGCGGTAGCGCTCGCCGAGCCCGTCGGTGTCGATTCCGCGCTCCGTGCGGGCGCGCTCGAGCTCCGACTCGCTGCAGAGGTAGGCCCACGCGGTGTCATCGAACTGCAGGTAGCGGCAGCCCTCGGCGTAGAACGCCGCGATCGCGTCGCGGTAGGCGTCGACGAGGTCGTCGACGTAGTCGTCGCGCGAGGCGTAGCCGCCGCCCACGATGTTCTGCGGCTCGACGCGGAAGTCGAGCACGGTCGGCGACGGAATCGTCTGCTTCGCCTGCACGCCCGCCTCGTCGGCGATGGCCTTGAGCGCGAGCCAGTCCTCGATCATGGGGTGCGTTCCGAACGCGATGCGCCCGTTGACCTGCACGGCGAGCTGCTTCGTCTGCGCGCCCTGGAACGGCAGGCCGTGGTCGCTCTCGACGATGTCGACGCCCTCGAGGCCGCCGAAGAAGTCGAAGTGCCACCACGCACGGCGGAACTCACCGTCGGTCGCGGCCTCGAGGCCCGCATCGACCTGACTCTGCACGACCTCTGCGATCTGGGCGTCCTCGATGTCGCGCAGCTGGCGCGCGAGGATGTCGCCCTCAGCGAAGGCCGCGCGAGCCTTCTTGATGGCGTCGGGGCGCAGGAAGGATCCGACGATGTCGGCACGGTACGGCGGGTTCACACTCACGGATCCACGGTAGCCCCGCGCGACTCGCGTCACCGAAACGGCGCGACACGCGCGGACACACCGCGCGACGCGCCGGCTTCGTGTCGCACCGGGGCGTGCGCTAGATTTGAGTCATTCAAATCTTCGTCGCCGAGCTTTCGGCGTGCGATCTGATCCCGTTCCCGCCCCATCAGGAAAGGCGACCATGACCGAAAGCTCCGGCACCTGCCCGTTCGGACACGGCTCCTCCGCGCCCGAGCCCCAGGAGAGCCCGACCGTCGCGGGCGACTTCACGCCCGACGGATCCCAGCCCGCAGGCGACAGCACCCCGCGCGTGCACCCCACGATGGGCAGCGCGAACGCGGAGTGGTGGCCCAACCGCCTGAACCTCAAGATCCTCGCGAAGAACCCCGCGGTCGCGAACCCGCTGGGCGAGGACTTCGACTACGCCGAGGCCTTCAAGAGCCTCGACCTCGCGGCCGTCAAGGCCGACCTCGCCGAGGCGATCACGACCTCGCAGGACTGGTGGCCCGCCGACTTCGGCCACTACGGCCCCCTCATGGTCCGCATGGCGTGGCACTCGGCCGGCACCTACCGCTCGCACGACGGCCGCGGCGGCGGCGGATCGGGCATGCAGCGCTTCGCGCCGCTCAACTCGTGGCCCGACAACGTGCTGCTCGACCGCGCGCGCCGCCTGCTGTGGCCCGTCAAGCAGAAGTACGGCCAGAAGATCTCGTGGGCCGACCTCATGATCCTCGCCGGCAACGTCGCGCTCGAGACGATGGGCTTCCCGACCTTCGGCTTCGGCGGCGGCCGCCCCGACGTGTGGGAGGCCGACGACGACGTGTACTGGGGCCCCGAGAAGGTCTGGCTCGACGCCGAGCGCTACAAGGGCGACCGCGAGCTCGACGCCCCGTTCGCCGCGACGCAGATGGGCCTCATCTACGTGAACCCCGAGGGCCCCGCCGGCCACCCGGATCCGCTGCTCGCCGCGAAGGACATCCGCGACACGTTCGGCCGCATGGGCATGAACGACGAGGAGACCGTGGCGCTCATCGCGGGCGGCCACACGTTCGGCAAGACGCACGGCGCGCACCCCGACGACAAGCAGGGCCCCGACCCTGAGGCCGCCCCGCTCGAGCAGCAGGGCCTCGGCTGGAAGCAGGGCTACGGCGACGGTCGCGGCGGCAACGACACGGTCGGCTCGGGCCTCGAGGTCACGTGGACCTACCACCCGACCCGCTGGGACAACGAGTTCTTCCACATCCTGTTCGCCTACGAGTGGGAGCTGTTCGACTCGCCCGCCGGCGCCAAGCAGTGGCGCCCGAAGGACGGCGGCGGCGCCGACATGGTGCCGATGGCGCAGGGATCCAGCAAGCGCGAGCCGCGCATGCTCACGACCGACCTGTCGCTGCGCGAGGACCCCGCCTACCGCGAGATCTCGCTGCGATTCCGCGACGACCAGAAGGCGTTCACCGACGCGTTCGCCCGCGCCTGGTTCAAGCTGACCCACCGCGACATGGGCCCCAAGGCCCGCTACCTCGGCCCCGAGGTGCCCGCCGAGGACCTGCCGTGGCAGGACCCGCTGCCCCCGCAGACGGCGGCGACCGACGAGGCGTCGATCCGCGCCGCGAAGCAGCTCATCGAGGGCTCGGGCCTCACGGTGCAGCAGCTCGTGTCGACCGCGTGGAAGGCGGCGGCGACGTTCCGCTCGTCGGACAAGCGCGGCGGCGCGAACGGCGGCCGCATCCGCCTCGAGCCGCAGGTCAGCTGGAAGGTGAATCAGCCGGCCGAACTGAAGCCCGTCATCGCCGAGCTCGAGAAGATCGCCGAGCAGTCGGGCGTCTCGTTCGCCGACGTCGTCGTCCTCGCGGGCGGCGTGGGCGTCGAGCAGGCCGCGCGCGCGGCAGGCGTCGACGTCGAGGTGCCGTTCACGCCGGGCCGCGTCGACGCGACGCAGGAGCAGACCGACGTCGAGCAGTTCAAGTGGCTCGAGCCCGTGGCCGACGGATTCCGCAACTACGACAGCGGCTTCCTCGACCTGCCGAGCGAGTACCTGCTCATCGACCGCGCCAACCACCTCGGCGTCAGCGCGCCGCAGATGACGGCGCTCGTCGGCGGCCTCCGCGTGCTCGGAGGCAACTGGGACGGATCCGACCTCGGCGTCTTCACCGAGACGCCCGGCGCCCTCACGAACGACTTCTTCGTGAACCTGCTCGTGAACGGCGTCGAGTGGACCCCCGACGCCGACGAGAAGACCTTCACGTCGTCCACGGGCCTGCGCGGCAGCCGCGTCGACCTCGTGTTCGGCTCGAACAGCGAGCTCCGCGCGATCGCCGAGGTCTACGCCTCCGACGACGCCAAGGAGAAGTTCGTGCGCGACTTCGTCGCCGCCTGGGTCCAGGTCATGGAGAACGACCGCTTCGACCTCGCGTGACCCTCACCCCCGCGGCCCCGGTGTGATGCCGGGGCCGCGGGGTTTTGGGTTGTGTGGGGGTCGCGTTGGGCCTCGGCGTTGGGTGGGGCAGCCGGCTCGCCGGCTGCTGATCCGCGGGTTGGCGCGGCCGAGGGTCCGCGAGGCCAGCGGCCGCGGATCCGTGAGTCCGCGAGTCCACAAGTCTCCGCCTGGTCCACAAGTCTCCGTTCAGTCCGCAAGTCTCCGCCAAGTCCACCCGCAGCACCCGTGGACTTAGCGGAGACTTGTGGTTTTGGCGGAGACTTGCGGATAGGAACGCTCCGCAGCCCCCGACCGTGCTCTTCGTGTGCGTGCACAACCCCGGCAGGTCGCAGATGGCCGCCGGCTGGCTGCGCCATCTCGCCGGGGACAGCGTCGAGGTGCGGCCGATCCGCGACCAGATCCGCACGCGCGTCGAGCGACTCCTCGCCGAGCTCGACGTCTCACCTCCTTACAGGATCGAAAGATCTGCCATTCTTTCCCGAAGATCGTCCGCTCGGATAACGCTTACCGCGTGATGCTTGGAGAAGAACACCTCCGATCCGCATCCAACGAAGGAGAGCACCATGAACGAGACGATCTACGACACCGACGCTGACCTCTTCGCCGGCCGCCCGCAGTGGTTCGAGAAGCACCCGTCGCAGGCCGAGGG
>JAJUIM010000093.1 GCA_029267645.1 Microbacterium sp. | reverse complement strand
TACGGCTGGAGCATGCGGTGCACCTCCGCCATGTCGGCGGCGCGGGCGGGTCGCACGGTGAACTCGGTCATCCGCGCCAGGCTACTCCGGCGTCCTGACCGGTCGCCCGGAGGCGCGCGGGGCGGGGCTGTGTGCGGGTGTGCCCAACACAACGCAGTCAATCGGGCCGGGGTCTCGACAGCAATCCCCGGAAACTCGGGGCAGCCGCCTGCCTGCGGCTTCGGATTGACTGCGTTGTGTTCGCGGCACACACGCGAAGGCCCCGCCGACCGTGCGGTCGGCGGGGGCCTTCATCCGGATCACTCGCCGAAGGCGGTGACCTCCGGGGTCGCGGTGATGTCGCCGCCCGTGTTCACGCCGACCGACAGCTTCTCGCCGCGGGGCGCGTTCTCGAACGTGAACTTGCCGTCCACGACGTCGACCTTGATGTGGTGGCCCGACTCGAGCTGGCCCGAGAGCATCGACTCGCTCAGGCGATCCTCGATCTCGCGCTGCATGGCGCGGCGCAGCGGGCGCGCACCGAGCGCCGGGTCGAACCCGATCTCGATGAGGCGCTCCTTGGCGGCCTGCGACAGCTCGATCGACATGTCGCGGTCGAGCAGACGGTCGCCGAGGCGCTTCGTGAACAGGTCGACGATCTGCAGCAGCTCGCTCTTCTTCAGCTGCGGGAAGACGATGACGTCGTCCACGCGGTTGAGGAACTCGGGCTTGAAGTGCCGCTTGAGCTCTTCGTCGACCTTGCCCTTCATGCGCTCGTAGCTCGTCTTCTCGTTGCCCTCGATCTGGAAGCCGACGGGGCCGCCCGCGATCGCCGACGAACCGAGGTTCGTCGTCATGATGATCACGGTGTTCTTGAAGTCGACGATGCGGCCCTGGCCGTCGGTCAGACGCCCCTCCTCGAGGATCTGCAGCAGCGAGTTGAAGATGTCGGGGTGCGCCTTCTCGATCTCGTCGAACAGCACGACCGAGAACGGCTTGCGACGCACCTTCTCGGTGAGCTGGCCGCCCTCCTCGAAGCCGACGAATCCGGGAGGGGCGCCGAAGAGGCGCGAGACCGTGTGCTTCTCGCCGAACTCAGACATGTCGAGCGAGATCAGCGCGTCCTCGTCGTCGAAGAGGAACTCGGCGAGGGCCTTCGCGAGCTCGGTCTTGCCGACGCCCGTGGGGCCGGCGAAGATGAACGAGCCCGAGGGGCGCTTCGGATCCTTCAGGCCCGCACGCTGGCGACGGATCGTCTTCGAGAGGGCCGCGATGGCCTCCTCCTGGCCGATGACGCGCTCGTGCAGCGCCTTCTCCATGAAGACGAGGCGGCTCGTCTCCTCCTCCGTGAGCTTGAACACGGGGATCCCGGTCGCCTGCGCGAGCACCTCTGCGATCAGGCCCTCGTCGACGACCTCCTTCGACTCGACGTCGCCCGCGCGCCACTGCTTCTCGAGGCGCAGGCGCTCGCCGAGCAGCTGCTTCTCCTCGTCGCGCAGCGAGGCGGCCTTCTCGAAGTCCTGGTCCTCAGACGCCTGCTCCTTGCGGCGGCGCACGTCGGCGATCTTCTCGTCGAACTCGCGCAGCTCGGGCGGCGACGACAGGATCGACAGGCGCAGGCGGGCGCCCGCCTCGTCGATCAGGTCGATCGCCTTGTCGGGCAGGAAGCGATCCTGGATGTAGCGGTCGGCGAGGTTCGCGGCCGCGACGATCGCGCCGTCGGTGATCTGCACCTTGTGGAACGCCTCGTAGTGGTCGCGCAGACCCTTGAGGATGTTGATCGCGTGGGGCAGCGACGGCTCGTTGACCTGGATCGGCTGGAAGCGGCGCTCGAGGGCCGCGTCCTTCTCGAAGTGCTTGCGGTACTCGTCGAGCGTCGTCGCGCCGATCGTCTGCAGTTCGCCGCGGGCGAGCAGCGGCTTGAGGATCGACGCCGCGTCGATCGCGCCCTCGGCCGCGCCCGCGCCGACGAGCGTGTGGATCTCGTCGATGAAGACGATGATGTCGCCGCGCGTGCGGATCTCCTTCGTCACCTTCTTGAGGCGCTCTTCGAAGTCGCCGCGGTAGCGGGATCCCGCGATCAGCGAGCCGAGGTCGAGCGAGTAGACCTGCTTGTCCTTCAGCGTCTCGGGCACGTCGCCCTTCACGATCGCCTGCGCGAGGCCCTCGACGACGGCGGTCTTGCCGACGCCGGGCTCGCCGATGAGGACGGGGTTGTTCTTGGAGCGGCGCGACAGGATCTGCATGACGCGCTCGATCTCCTTCTCGCGCCCGATCACCGGGTCGAGCTGGCTGTCGCGCGCCGCCTGCGTGAGGTTGCGGCCGAACTGGTCGAGGACCTGCGAGCCGCCCTTGGTTCCGCCCTGCTGCTCCTCCTGGCCGCTCGGCGCGACGCCCACGGGCTCCTTGCCCTGGTAGCCGCTGAGCAGCTGGATGACCTGCTGGCGCACCTTGTTGAGGTCGGCGCCCAGCTTCACGAGCACCTGGGCGGCGACGCCCTCGCCCTCGCGGATGAGGCCGAGCAGGATGTGCTCGGTGCCGATGTAGTTGTGGCCGAGCTGCAGGGCCTCGCGCAGGCTCAGCTCGAGGACCTTCTTCGCGCGCGGCGTGAACGGGATGTGGCCCGTCGGCTGCTGCTGGCCCTGGCCGATGATGTCCTGCACCTGCTCGCGCACGGCGTCGAGCGAGATGTCGAGCGACTCGAGCGCCTTCGCCGCGACGCCCTCTCCCTCGTGGATGAGCCCGAGCAGGATGTGCTCGGTGCCGATGTAGTTGTGGTTGAGCATCTTCGCCTCTTCCTGGGCGAGAACAACCACGCGACGAGCACGGTCGGTGAACCTTTCGAACATGTCACTCCTCCGGGCGCTGGGCGGTTCGACGGCACGATCGAACGCGCCGTGGTTCCACGGTAGTCAGGGTTCCCCCGCCCCGGAGCCGTGTTCGCCGTGGGCATATCCCCTCCCCCTCCAACACAACGCAGTCAATCCGGGGCGGGCTGCCCACCGCACCCCGGCCGGATTGACTGCGTTGTGTTGGGGCGGGGGCGCGTACACAACGACGCCAATTTCCTGCGGACTTGCGCCGGGGACCGGGAAATCCGCGCCGCGGCGCACGGGTTGACGTCGTTGTGTCCGCGGCCGAGGGGTTGCGTTATCGATAGTCGTTGTTATCGTTTTTCGTGAAGGTTGGGAGGCGGCAATATGATTCGACCGTTCGCAGGCCTGCGGGAGATGCCGGATGTCGCGACGATCAAGATGAGCGATCGCATCGCGCTCTGGGGCTTCACTGCCCTCGTCGGCGTCCTCGTCGCAGTCGATGTCTTCGCCGCGATCCGTCGGATCGTCACCCTCGTCGCGGGCCCGCCGGTCACCGTCGAACTCGCGTGGAAGGCTCCAGTCGCACACGACGACATCGAGGCCGTCTCGACGCGAACCGACATCACGCTCGCATACCTCGACCCGGGCGAGCGTTTCTGGCTCGTGACCGAGCAGGTCGCCGACAGCCTCGCATGGATCCTCTTGGGCTCCTGCATCGCCGTGCTGCTCGTCAGCGTCGCGCTGCGGATCCCGTTCTCTCGGCGCACGCCTCGACTGCTCGCGATCGGGAGCGTCGTCGCCGTGTTCCTCGCGGGCATCGCGGTGCACGCCCACATTGCCGCCGCGCAGACGATCGCGCACCGCCTCGACATCGAGGTCGCGTTCGACGTCGGCATCGTGCGGCTGCTGGTCCTGCCGATCGCGCTTCTCGCGATCGCGTATGTCATCGGATCGGGCACCAGGATCCAGCGCGACACGGAGGGGCTGGTGTGACGCCGCCCGAAGACCTCACGGGGATCCACTGCCGTCTCGACGAGCTGCTCGCCGCGCGGGGAATGACGCTCACGGCGCTCTCCGAACAGGTCGGCGTGAGCATCGTGAACCTGTCGATCCTCAAGAACGACCGCGCGAGGGCGATCCGCTTCTCGACCCTCGTCGCGATCTGCGACGCGCTCAACTGCGAGGTCGGCGACCTGCTCGTCCGGGCACGCTGACCCCGGACACAATGACGCCAATTCTGTGCGGACTTGCGCCCGGGGCGAGGAAATCCGCACCGCAGCGCCCAGATTGACGTCGTTGTGTACGCGCACCGCCTAACACAACGCAGTCAATCCGCGCACCCCGCGGCATCGGGCCCGCGCCGTTCCGCGGGCGAGCCCCACGGCACCTGCCGGATTGACTGCGTTGTGTTGGGGCCGCCGCGCCGATTCGCGCGGGGGCGCCGGGCGCGCGAGCATGGGGGCATGCGCGTGCACATTCCCGTCCAGCGCCGGTGGGGCGATCAGGATGCCCTCGGCCACATCAACAACGTCAGCATGCTCAAGCTGCTCGAGGAGGCGCGGCTCCGTGCCTTCTGGCGCGACGGCGCAGAAGACAGCCCCGTCGCGGTGTTCGACGAGTCAAGCGTGGCCCAGGGCGGATCCGTCAACACCCTCATCGCGCGCCAGGAGATCGAGTACCTCACGCCGGCGCCGTACGGGCGGGATCCGCTCGACGTGCAGCTCTGGATCGGCCGGCTCGGCGGCTCGAGCGCCGAGATCTGCTACGAGGTCATGAGCCCCGCGGGCGACGAGCAGGTCGTCTACGCGCGGGCCTCGACCGTCGTCGTGCTCGTCGACGGCGCGACCGGCCGCCCCGTGCGCCTGCCCGCCGAGGTGCGGGAGGCGTGGGCGCCGTACGTCGAGGATCCGATCGCCTACCGCCGGCGCTGACGTGCGACCCCGGCCCGTCAGGACCGGGGCCGCACGGCATGCGTCATTTCTCTTCGTGCTTCAGCGCGAGCCCCAGCGCGAAGAGCGTCGGAGCCCACTCGCCCACGAACAGCCCCCACCTGTCGGACTGCGGGCGCGGATCGTGCTTCCCGCGCGACAGCAGCCACGACACGACCGAGATGCCGATCGCGGCGAACCCGCCGAGGTATGCGTGGCTGCTGCGCACGCCCCACCGGTTGAGCATCGCCACGGGGTTCATGCGGGCCGTCTTCTCCATTTCGGCCCGCGCCTGGGCCTGCATCTCGCTGGCCTTGTCGCCGAATGACATGGTGTCTCCTCTTCGTCGCATGTGCGGGGAATACGCCCACACTGCGGTGCGCCGGGGCGCGCGCGAAGGGGGTTGACAGGAGGGGCTGCAGTCGCCGCTGTTCAGGCGAACTCGTCCCAGGGGTTGACGACACGGACCCCGAGTGGGGCGACGTGACGAACGTTTCGCGTCGCGAGCGTCATACCGCGGGACTGCGCAGTCGCGGCGATGATCGCGTCGTCGAGCGGCGCGTCCTGCGGCACGGGGTAGTTGGCGAGGATCCGCGCCGCCGTGACGTCGAACGGCAGCACCCTCCCGTCGAACGCCGGCATCACCCGGTCGTCGAACCACGATCTCAGCACCCTCCCGGCCTCGGGATCCGTCTGCTGCTTCCACACAATTCCGCGCTCGAGTTCGAACACGGTCACGGCGGACAGGAACAGCTGCGAGACGGGGATGCGTGCTGCCCACGCTTCGACCCGCGGATTGCGGCCGATCACGCGCAGTGCCGAGACGACGTTCGTGTCGAGGACGTACATCAGAACTCGACGTCGCGGGTGCCGAGGCGCATGCGTTCGGGCACGAAGTCGATGTGATCGTCGTGCGTGCCGATCAGGTCGACGAGCGACTCCGCCTTCTGTGCGAGCGCAGCCTCGAGTATCGATCTCGCCTCCGCTTCCATCGAACGATTGTGCTCGGCCGCGCGACGACGGATCCGCGCCTTCGTCCCATCGGGAAGGTTTCGGATGATCATCTGCTCCACGGCGCACCTCCTTGATATCACCCAGATGATATCGCGAAACGCGCCGGCCGCGGAAGACCTTCCCAGGTCAGCGCGTCTCGATTCACTCCGGCCGCAGCCCGTTCGTCGCGTCCCAGCGCCAACGCTCGCCCAGCGGATCCATGAACTCGAGCGACTGCACGGCATGCTTCCGCGAGCGGGTCAGCGGATTCCAGCGCTCGCCCACGCCCACGAGTCTCGGGATCCCCTGACCGTTCGCCTCCGGCTCGAGCACGTAGGTGCCCGGCGGAAGCATCGGAATCGGCGTCGTGTATGTCTTTCCTCGGTCGACCGACGTGAGCACGATGTCACGGAACACACCCGCGCTGCTCGAGCCGTTCGAGATCATGACCGCCCAGCGCCCGTCGTCCGACGCGACCCACCACGCCTGAAGCAGGCTCGCGGTCATCATGCGCCGCTCTCGCTCGGCGGTCGCGAGGTAGTCGTTGCGCGTCTCGCGACTCGTCTCGTTCGCCTCGCGCGCGTGGGCATTCGCCCGCACCGCGACAAAAAGCGCCAGCGCTGAAACGATCGCGGCCGCGATCGACGCGAGGCTCCCGACCCATTCGGCCACCGTGCCCGCTTCCATGTTCCTCCCCTTTCGACGGTTCTCGCCGCGGAGAATACCGGACCCGAGGAAACGCTGCGGTACGGCTCGCGCTGTGTGCCCGCGAGTACGGCGGCTCAGCTTGCGGCGGCCGAAGACGCGCGATTGGGCGCGCCGGAGCGGTGACGCGTCAGGCAGCACCCGATGCCCACGATCGAGAGCACGCCGCGAGTCTCGCGCGGACCACTGACAACGGAAGGCCCCCTCACCGACTGATCGACACGAACTCGATCCTCTCGTAGCTCTCGGGCCAGTCGTACAGATACGGGGTGCAGTCGAGCTCGGCCGAATCGCCGGGTGCGACCTCGCCGTCCGAGTTGCACAGGATCTCGTAGACCACGCGATCCCCGTCGTAGAAGTAGATGTCGACCAGCAGCTCGCGGTCGCCCGGCACGAACAGGCCGTTGCCGTGCTCGTTCGTGACGACGAGCCCCTCGATCGTCGGCTTGCCCGCTTCGGGGTCGTCGACGAGCGACCATCCCGCGGCGAAGCTCATGCTGTTGACCATGACGGCCTGCCCGACCTCGACGTTCGCGGGGGCAGTGTGCGTGCCCGTGGCGTTCTGGGCGTCGCGGAACAGCAGGTCCTGGCCGCCCCAGACGAAGGCGCCTGCGAGGATCACGGCGTAGATCGCGAACACGACGGCGATCGGAAGGCGGGCGGCCGAGCCGAGCACGGATCCGCGTGGCGATTCAGGCATAGATGTTCTCCCCGCTGATCATGATGCTGAGCCACGACAGGATCCCCTGCACGAGCGGGCTGAG
>JAJUIM010000133.1 GCA_029267645.1 Microbacterium sp. | reverse complement strand
CGGCCGATCACGGTCTCGAACACCTTGTCGCCGAACGTCTCGACGATGCGCTCGAGCACCTCGCGCGAGTGCAGCGTGCGCGCGTCGTACATCGTCGCGAGCAGGCCGTCGAGCTCGAGCGAGGGGTTCAGGCGATCCTGCACCTTCTCGATCGTCTCGATGAGCAGCGCGACGCCGCGCAGCGCGAAGAACTCGCACTCGAGCGGGATGAGCACGCCGTGCGCGGCCGTGAGCGCGTTGACCGTGAGCAGACCGAGCGACGGCTGGCAGTCGATGAGGATGACGTCGTAGTCGTTCTGCACCTTGCGCAGCACGCGGGCGAGGATCGTCTCGCGCGCGACCTCGTTGACGAGGTGCACCTCGGCCGCCGACAGGTCGATGTTCGCGGGGATCACGTCGAGGCCGTCGACGTTCGAGGGGATGATCGCCTCGTTGACGTCGCGCTTCGTGTCGAGCATGAGGTCGTAGATCGTCGGCACGTCGTGCGTCGAGATGCCGAGGCCGGCCGAGAGCGCGCCCTGCGGGTCGAAGTCGACCGCGAGCACCTTGCGCCCGTACTCGGCGAGCGAAGCCGCGAGGTTGATGCTCGTCGTCGTCTTGCCGACGCCGCCCTTCTGGTTGCAGAGGGCGATGATGCGGGCCGGCCCGTGCCGGTCGAGCTTCTCCGGGGTCGGGAAGCCGTGGTACGGGCGTCCCGTCGGGCCGAGAATGACGTCGTCGCTCTTCTTCGGCTTGTTCTGGGTCTTCGCCACCGATGATCCTCCTGACACGCTCCCTCGAGTGTATCCGCATCGTTACCTTCCGGCGCCGCACGCCCCGCGGGATCCCCCGCCCGGGCATGTCGCGCCGTCAGACGGCCCGAGGGTGCGCCGTCTGGTACATCTCGCGCAGGGTGTCTGCCGAGACGTGCGTGTAGATCTGGGTCGTCGCGACCGAGGCGTGCCCCAGCAGCTCCTGCACGACGCGCACGTCGGCGCCGCCCTGCAGCAGGTGCGTCGCGAAGGAGTGCCGCAGCGTGTGCGGCGAGACGTGCGCCGACAGGTGCGCGGCCTCGGCGGCCTTCTGGATCACGAGCCACGCGCTCTGCCGCGAAAGCGGGCGCCCGCGGGCGCCGAGGAACAGGCGCGGCGTCGCGGATCCCTTCGCGGCGAGCGCGGGGCGCACGCGCGTGAGGTACGCGTCGATCGCCTCGCGCGCGAAGCTGCCGATCGGCACGATGCGCTCCTTGTCGCCCTTGCCGCGCAGGCGCAGCACGTCACCCGCTTGCACGTCGTCGACGTCGAGCGCGATCGCCTCCGAGACGCGCGCGCCCGTCGCGTACAGCAGCTCGAGCAGCGCGCGGTCGCGCAGGCCGATCGGATCCTCGCCGCTCGGCGCGCGCAGCAGCTGCTCGACCTGCTCGATCGTGAGCGCCTTCGGCAGCTTCTGCGGCTGCTTCGGCGGCACGAGCCGCGAGGCCGGGTCCTCCTCGACGATGCCCTCGCGCGCGAGGAAGCGGTGCAGGCCGCGCACGGACGACTGCAGCCGGGCGAGCGACGACGGCGCGGGCGGCGGATCCGACGCCGCGCGCTCGGCGGCGAACTCCGCGACCATGTCCTGCGTCACGGCGGCCGGATCCTCGACGCCGTGGTCGCGCAGCCACGCCGCGTACCCCGCGAGGTCGCGGCGATACGCCTCGACCGTGTGCGCGGACAGACCCCGCTCGATCGAGATGTGGCGCAGGTAGCGGTCGACCGCCCGGTCCAGCAGCATGTCGGGCCCCGCTACGCCGCCCGTCGCCGGCGGTCGGCGAGCAGCACGCCGATCGTCATGGCCGCGTTGTGCACGCGCCCCTCGGCGATCGCCTGCACGGCCTCGTCCAGCGGCACCCACCGTGCGCGGATGTCTGCCTCCTCGGCGTCGCGCGCGAACGTCTCGCTCGCGGGGCGCACGCCCGTCGCGAGGAAGATGCGGATGAACTCGTCCGACCCGCCGGGCGACACGGCGAAGCTGCCGAGGTCCTCCCAGTGCTCAGCCGTGAGGTCGGCCTCCTCCGCGAGCTCGCGCTCAGCGGCGGCGCGGGGATCCTCGCCCTGCACGTCGAGCAGCCCGGCCGGGATCTCCCAGTCGCGCGAACGGATCGGGTGCCGATACTGCTGGATCAGCAGCACGCGGTCGTCATCGTCGACCGCGACGACCGCGACGGCGCCCGTGTGGTCGAGGTAGTGGCGCACGAGCGACGTGCCGCCGTACCGGAACGTGTCCTCGCGGACGTCCCACACGTAGCCGTTGTAGACGATGTCGCTGCGCGTGACATCGACCTCGAACGGCTCATCGCGCAGCTCGTCGGTCACTCCTCAACCTCGAACAGCTCGCTCGAGCGGCTGCGGTCGATCGCCGCGCCCACGAGGCCGCGGAACAGCGGGTGTGCCTCGGTCGGGCGCGAGCGCAGCTCGGGGTGCGCCTGCGTCGCGATGTAGTAGGGGTGCGTCTCGCGCGGCAGCTCGACGAACTCGACGAGGTCGAGCGTCGGGTTGATGCCCGAGAACACGAGGCCCGCGTCGGCGATCTGCTGCCGGTAGGCGTTGTTGACCTCGTAGCGGTGGCGGTGGCGCTCCTCGACGTCGGTCGCGCCGTATACCTCGACCGCGATGGATCCCTCCGCGAGCTTCGCGGGGTACAGGCCCAGGCGCATCGTGCCGCCGAGGTCGCCGCCGTCGAGGATCTCGACCTGCTCGGCCATCGTCGCGATGACGGGCGTCGGCGTCTCGGGGTCGAACTCGCTCGACGAGGCGCCCTCGAGGCCCACGACGTTCTGTGCGTACTCGATCACCATGCACTGCAGGCCGAGGCACAGGCCGAGGGTCGGAATGCCCTGCTCGCGAGCGAAGCGCAGCGCGCCCAGCTTGCCCTCGATGCCGCGGATGCCGAAGCCACCGGGGACGCAGATGCCGTCGAGCGACGACAGCTGCTCGCGCGCGCCCTCGGGCGTCTCGCACAGGTCGGACGCGATCCAGCGGATGTTGACCTTCGTGTCCTGCGCGAAGCCGCCCGCCTTGAGCGCCTCGGTGACCGAGAGGTACGCGTCGGGCAGGTCGATGTACTTGCCGACGAGGCCGATCGTCACCTCGTGCTTGGGGTGGTGCACGGCGTCGAGCACCTTCTGCCAGCGCGACCAGTCGACCTCGCCCGCCTTGGCGAGGCCAAGCTTGCGCACGATGACGCTGTCGAGGCCCTGCGCGTTGAGCGTCGAGGGGATGTCGTAGATGCTCGGCAGGTCGACCGTGTTCACGACGGCGTCGGCCTCGACGTCGCACATGAGCGCGATCTTGTTCATGTTCTGGTCGGTGACCGGGCGGTCGCTGCGCAGCACGAGCGCATCGGGCTGGATGCCGACCTGGCGCAGCGCCGCGACCGAGTGCTGCGTCGGCTTGGTCTTCTGCTCGCCCGACGCGCCCATGAACGGCACGAGCGAGACGTGCACGAAGAACACGTTGTCGCGGCCGAGCTCGTGGCGGATCTGGCGCGCCGACTCGAGGAACGGCTGCGACTCGATGTCGCCGACCGTGCCGCCGACCTCGGTGATGATGACGTCGGGCTTCGGGTCGTCCTCGGCCTGCAGGCGCATGCGGCGCTTGATCTCGTCGGTGATGTGCGGGATGACCTGCACGGTGTCGCCGAGGTACTCGCCGCGCCGCTCGCGCTCGATGACCTTCGAGTAGATCTGGCCCGTCGTGACGTTGGCCGCCTCGGACAGGCTGATGTCGAGGAAGCGCTCGTAGTGGCCGATGTCGAGGTCGGTCTCGGCGCCGTCGTCGGTCACGAAGACCTCGCCGTGCTGGAACGGGTTCATGGTGCCCGGATCGACGTTGAGGTACGGATCGAGCTTCTGCATCACGACGTGCAGGCCGCGGGCCGTCAGCAGATTGCCGAGGCTCGCCGCGGTGAGGCCCTTCCCGAGTGAGGAGACGACACCGCCCGTCACGAAGATGTGCTTTGTGGTGTCGTTTCTCGCCGCGTCAGAAGTCTGCATCACGGGCTTCAATCCTAACCCCCGGGAACGGGATCCAGGTGTGTGCGGCGGTTCGGCGCGCTGGGAATGGACTGAGCACGAGCATACCGAGCGCCGGCCCGCGGGGTCACTCCCCTCGGGCGCGTGCGAGCAGCTCGCGAGCGTGGTCGATCGCGGCGCTCGAATCGGCCATGCCCGACAGCAGGCGGGCCATCTCGGCCTCGCGGTCGGATCCCTCGAGGCGCGTGACGCTCGAGGCCGTGATCGATCCGTCGCTCGACTTCACGACGCTCAGGTGATTCGTCGCGAACGCCGCCACCTGCGCGAGGTGCGTCACGGCGATGACCTGCGACGTCTCGGCGAGCTTCGCGAGCCGGCGCCCCACCTCGATCGCGGCCGCGCCGCCGATGCCCGCGTCGACCTCGTCGAAGATGAACGTCGGCACGGGATCCGTCGCGGCGACGACAACCTCGATCGCGAGCATGACGCGGCTGAGCTCGCCGCCCGAGGCGCCCTTCGCGACGGGGCGCGGATCGGCGCCCGGGTGCGGCGCGAGGAGGAACGCGACGTCGTCGCGGCCGTGCGCGGTCTCGGATCCCTCCGTCACCTCGACGACGAGCGTCGCGTCGGGCATCGCGAGGGCGTGCAGCTCCTCGGTCGCGCGGGCGCCGAGCTGCTCGGCCGCCGTGCGGCGCTCGGCCGACAGGCGACCCGCTGCCGCGTCGAGCTCGGCGCGCGCCTGCTCGCGCTCGGCCTCGAGGCGCGGGATCCGGTCGCCGTCGTCGTCGAGTTCGGCGAGGCGCGCGGATCCGGTCTCGACGAGCGCGATCGCGGCGTCGAGGGATCCGTGCACGCGCGCGAGGTCGGCGAGCGCGGCGCGGCGCTCCTCGACGGCGGCGAGCTCCTGCGTGCCCTGCTCGTCGAGGTCGGCGAGGTAGCTCGACAGCTCGACGGCGAGATCGCCCGCGCGGTAGGTGAGGTCGGCGAGCTGCGTCGCGATCTGCTCGAGCGCGGGATCCGCGGCGCGGTCGAGCGCGCCCTTGGCGTCGGCGAGCAGCGCCGACACGTCGGGGGCGCCCTCCTCGCTCGAGAGGGCCTCGCGCGCCCGCAGCGCAGCCTCGCGCAGCGCCTCGGCGTTGGCGAGCCGCTCGGCCCGGGCAGCGAGCTCGACGTCCTCCCCCGCGACGGGCGCAACCGCCTCGATTTCGGCGAGGAAGCGCCGCAGCTGCTCGGCCTCGGCCGCGCGCACATCGCGGTCGGCGACGAGCTGCGCGAGCTCGCGGTCGACGCGCGTCCACGCCTCGTAGGCGGTGCGGTAGGCGGCGAGCGCGTCGCGCACGATGTCGCCGCCGAAGCGGTCGAGCGCGTCCCGCTGCGCGGCGGCCGACTTCAGGCGCAGCTGGTCGGTCTGACCGTGCACGGCGACGAGCTGCTCGGCGAGATCGACGAGCACCGACGCGGGCGCCGCGCGGCCGCCGACCGACGCGCGGCTGCGGCCCTCGGCCGCGATCGTGCGCGACAGGTACAGCTCGCACCGCTCGTCGTCGATGGGCTCGAGCTCGCCGCCCGCCTCAGCAACGCGGTCGGCGACGGGGCCCGAGGCCGGCACGTTCCAGATGCCCTCGACGATCGCGTGCGCGTCGCCCGAGCGCACGGTGCCGCTGTCGGCACGCTGCCCCATGAGCAGACCGAGCCCCGTCACGACCATCGTCTTGCCGGCGCCGGTCTCGCCCGTGATGGCGGTGAAGCCCGGCCCCATCGGCAGGACCGCGTCGGCGATGACGCCGAGGCCCTGCAGCCGCATCTGCTCG
>JAJUIM010000089.1 GCA_029267645.1 Microbacterium sp. | reverse complement strand
CTCGGCGTCATCACCTGGATGCACACGTTCAGCCCCGCCAAGATGTGGATCGCGGGCCTCGAGGCGCTGCAGAAGCCGCTCCTGCACCTGCACACGCAGGCGAACGTCGAGCTGCCGTGGAACGACATCGACTTCGACTTCATGAACCTCAACCAGGCCGCGCACGGCGACCGCGAGTACGGCTACATCCTCAGCCGCCTGCAGGTGCCGCGCAAGACCGTCGTCGGCCACGCGAGCGACCCGCGCGTCGTCGGCGAGGTGGCGACGTGGATCCGAGCCGCCGCGGGCCTCGCGGCCGCGCGCAGCATGAAGGTCGTGCGCTTCGGCGACAACATGCGCAATGTCGCGGTCACGGAGGGCGACAAGACCGAGGCGCAGATCATGCTCGGCGTGCAGGTCAACACGTGGGGCGTGAACGACCTCATCGCGAAGGTCGACGCCGCAGCCGACGCCGAGGTCGACGCGCTCGTCGCCGAGTACGAGCGCGCGTATGACGTCGTGGACGAGCTGCGGCAGGGCGGATCCCGCCACCAGAGCCTGCGCGACGCGGCCGCGATCGAGATCGGCCTGCGCGCGTTCCTCACGGAGGGCGGCTTCGAGGCGTTCACCGACAACTTCGAGGATCTCGGAACCCTCAAGCAGCTGCCCGGCATCGCGGTGCAGCGCCTCATGGCCGAGGGCTACGGCTTCGGAGGCGAGGGCGACTGGAAGACGGCCGTGCTCGTGCGCATCGCGAACGTCATGGGCAAGGGTCTGCCGGGCGGCGCGAGCCTCATGGAGGACTACACGTACGAGCTCACGCCGGGCAGTGAGCTGATCCTCGGCGCCCACATGCTCGAGGTGTCGCCGTCGCTGACCTCGAAGAAGGTTCGTGCGGAGATCCACGAGCTGGGCATCGGCGGCAAGGAGGATCCCGTGCGCCTCGTGTTCACGGCTGATCCGGGCCCCGCAGTCGTCGTCGCGCTGAGCGACATGCGCACGCGCTTCCGCCTCACGGCGAACGTCGTCGAGAACGTTGACGCGCCCGACCTGCCGAAGCTGCCCGTCGGCCGCGCCGTGTGGCGCCCCGAGCCGAACCTGCCGACGAGCGCGGCGGCGTGGATGGCGGCGGGCGCCGCCCACCACACGGTCATGTCGAACGCGATCGGCATCGACGAGTGGCGCGACTTCGCCGAGATGGCGCGGATCGAGCTGCTCACGATCGACGAGCGCACGACGGTCGAGGGCTTCCGCAACGAGCTGAAGTGGAACCAGGTGTTCCACCACATCAACGGCGGCCTCTAGGCTCGAGACATGCGAATGCCCCCGCCTCGGCGGGGGCATTCGCATGCGGTGGGGCGGGTCAGGCGGTCGCGACCTCGAGCTCGACGACCGACCACGACAGTGCCGGCAGGTTCAGGCGCAGGCGCCCGTCGACGAGCGCCGCGTCGTCGAGCGGGCGCAGCGTCACGCGATCCTGGTCGTCCTCGACGTTCGCGCTGAAGCGGTCGCCGTCGTCGGGGATCGTCAGCACCTCGGCCGAGCGGATCCGCGAGGCCGACAGGCCGCGCAGGTCGAGCGAGACGTCCGCCGCGTCCTCGAGCGAGCGGTTGGCCACGAACAGCGCGACGCGCCCCGTCTCTTCGTCCCACGTCGCCGCGGCGTCGACGGCGTCGACCCCGCCGAACTTCTTCGTCTCGACCTGGTCGGACGACACCGCGAGGCGCAGGATCTGGCCGCGCGCGAGCGCCGACATGCGGGCGAAGGGCCAGAACGACGCCTGGCGCCACGCGGGCCCGCCCTCCTCGGAGCGGATCGGGGCGATGACGTTGACGAGCTGCGCCTGGTTGGCGATGTGCACGCGGTCGCCGTGCCGCAGCAGGCTGTTGAGGAACGTGCCGACCACGACGGCGTCGGTCACGTTGTAGGTGTCCTCGATGAGGCGCGGGTGCGCGCGCCAGCCCTTCGACACCTGGTGCGGCTGGTCGTCGGTGTCGAGGCCGGTCTGGTACCAGACGTTCCACTCGTCGAACGAGATGTTCACGTCCTTCGTGTGCTTGCCGGCCGCCTTGACGGCGTCGATCGTCGAGACGACGCCGTCGATGAACGCGTCCATGTCGACGGCCTCCGCGAGGAACGACTGGGCGTCGCCGTCGTGCTCCTGGTAGTAGGCGTGCATCGAGATGTAGTCGACCTCGTCGTACGCGTGCGTGAGCACCGTGTGCTCCCATGTGCCGAACGTCGGCATGCCGCGGTTCGACGAGCCGACCGCGACGAGCTCGATCGTCGGATCCACGAACTTCATCGCCTTCGCCGTCTCCTGTGCGAGGCGGCCGTACTCGTGCGCCGTCTTGTGGCCGATCTGCCACGGTCCGTCGAGCTCGTTGCCGAGGCACCAGAGTTTGATGTCGAACGGATCCTCGGCGCCGTTCCTGCGCCGCATGTCCGACCACGCGGTGCCGCCGGGGTGATTGGCGTACTCGACGAGCGCGCGCGCCTCGTCGACGCCGCGCGTGCCGAGGTTGATCGCCTCCATGATCTCGACGCCGGCCTCGCGCGACCAGTCGACGAATTCGTGCAGGCCGAAGGCGTTCGTCTCGATCGTGTGCCAGGCGCCGTCGATGCGCACGGGGCGATCCTCGACGGGGCCGACGCCGTCCTCCCAGTTGTAGCCGGAGACGAAGTTGCCGCCGGGATAGCGCACGACGGTCGGGCCCATCTCTTTGACGAGCTCGAGCACGTCGGTACGGAATCCGCGCGAGTCGGCCGCGGGGTGGCCCGGCTCGTAGATGCCGGTGTAGACGCACCGGCCCATGTGCTCGACGAACGAGCCGAAGAGGCGGCGCGGAACGGAGCCGATCGTGAAGTCGCGGTCGATCGTGATGCGTGCGGTTGTCATGAAGCGTGGGTTCCTTTCGGGGTGGAGGGGAGGGTCACTGGCCGCCGAAGCCGGTCGTGGCCACGCCCTTCACGATCTGCTTCTGGAAGATCATGAAGACGATGATGAGGGGCAACGCGGCGAGCACGGCCTGGGCCATGACCTGCGCGTACTGCACGCCGTAGGCGCTGATGACGGTCTGCAGACCGACCGGCAGCGTCATGAGGGTCGTGTCGTTGATCACGAGGAACGGCCAGAGGAAGTTGTTCCACGCGCCGATGAACACGAAGATCGCGACGGAGGCGAGGATCGGTCGCGACAGCGGCAGCGCGATCGACCAGAAGATCCGGAATCGGCTCGCGCCGTCGACGCGCGCTGCGTCCTCGAGCTCGACGGGCACCTGGTCGAAGAACTGCTTGAGGATGAACACCATCGCCGGCGCGATGACCTGGGGCAGGATGAGACCCCAGTGCGTGTCGACCATGTTGAAGGCGAGCATCTCGTAGAACAGCGGGATGATGAGCACCTGCGGCGGCACCACGATCGCGGCGATGATGATGTAGAACAGCCACCGCCTGCCCGAGAAGTCGATGCGCGAGAAGGCGTACGCCGCGAGCGCCGAGATGGCGACCGTGATGACCGTGACGGCGGCCGACGTCCACAGGCTGTTCCACGCCCAGATGTAGACGTTGCCCTGCGACAGGATCGACACGAAGGCGTCGACGGTCGGGCCGCTCGGGCCGATCCAGCTGGGGTCGCCCGATGCCGCATCGGTCTCGGTCTTGAATGCCGTGGCGACGGCCCAGAGGAAAGGCAGCAGCCAGCCGATCGCGAGGATGAGCAGCGAGAGGAAGGCGAGTGCACGTCCGGCCGTGAAGCGCCGGCGACGCACGGCGGGCGCGCGTCGCGAGGTCACGCCGGGCGCGACGAGGGTCTCGGTCGCGGTGGTCATCGTACGGCTCCCTTCGAGCGGCCCCGACGGCTCGTGACGATCGCCTGCCCGAGGCCGATGATCACGATGAAGACGAAGAAGATGTAGGAGATGGCCGACGAGTACCCGAAGCGGTAGTCGACGAAGCCGGCCTCGTAGATGTACTGCACGATCGAGCGCGTCGTGTCGCTCGAGACGCCGCCGAGCATCTGGTAGGCCTGGTCGAACAGCTTGAGCGACGCGAGGATCTGCAGGATCACGATCATGATCGTCGTGGGGCCGAGCTGGGGGATCGTGATCGACCAGATCTGGCGCCACGTGCCCGCGCCGTCGAGCGACGCGGCCTCGTACTGCTGCGCGGGGATGTTCTGCAGCGCGGCGAGGTAGAGCAGGAAGTTGAACCCGATGGTCCACCACACGGTCGCGATGACGATCGCCATCATGTTGACCTGCGGATCCTGCAGCCACGAGATCGGCTCGAGGCCGATCGCCGTGAGCACGTTGTTGGCGGCGCCGATCTGCGGGTTGAAGATCCACACCCAGATCTGCGAGATGACGGTCGAGGCCAGCAGATACGGCATGAAGAACGACAGCCGCCACAGCCACTGGCCGGGCAGCCCGCGGTCGACGAGCAGCGCCATGACGAGCGCGAGGATCACGAGGGGGACCGTGGAGAGGACCGTGAACCACGCCGTGTTCCAGAGCGAGCGCCACATCGTGGCATCGGTGAGCGCGTCGGCGTAGTTGTCGAGGCCGACGAAGTTGCCGCCCGCGCCCGTGAGCGACTGGTCGGTGAAGCTCAGGTACACGCCGTGGAGGATCGGCCACACCATGAACAGGAGGAAGGCGATGAGGAACGGCGCCGCGAACAGCCAGCCCGCGAGCTCGTCGCGGCGGGATCCGGCGTAGCGGCGGCGCGCGCCGCGCGGGGCGCCCGTGACGACGGCGGTCGTGTCGGTGCGGGGTGCGATCGAGGTCATGTCAGCTCACCACCTGGGGATCCGCGGGGTTCGGCTGTCGCAGGCGGGTGTCGACGGCCGCGAGGAAGCGATCCAGCGCTGTCTCGGCGGGCGCGCCCGTCATGAGCGCCGGTTGGACGGCGCCCGCGAAGTCGCCCTGGAAGTTCGACGCCGACCCCGTGAACCAGGCGGGCGGGTCGTATCGGACGAGTTCGGCCGCTTCGGCGTAGTGCGCCTGCGGCACGAGGTTCGCGTAGTCGGGCGACTCGGTGATGGGCAGGTAGGCGGGGATGTGGCCCGCGGAGGCCCAGTCGAAGGAGTTCTTCAGCAGGTCGGCGACGAAGCGGTAGGTCAGATCGCGCTTCTCCTCGTCGGGCGCGCTCTGGTGCGGCAGCACGAACGAGTGCGAGTCGGCGAACACCGACGGCGTGCCGAAGAGCGTCGGGATCGTCGTCATGTCGAACGGGATCCCCGCGGCCTCCATGGTGCGCAGCTCCCACACGCCGCTGAGGAACATGCCGCTCTTGCCCGTCGAGAACTCGGCGATCGCGGTGCCCGCGTCGCTCTGCGCATCGGCGAGCGTGCCGTCGAGCAGCTGCTGCATGAGCTCGAGCGACTCGATCGCGGCGGCGCGGTCGATGACTGCGCTGCCGCCCTCCGGCAGCTCCATCTCGAGCCCGTGCTGCGTGTAGAGCGTGTAGAACAGCCGCCACATCTGCGCGCCGTCGCCGAGGTAGCCGTACGAGAGGCCGTGCCCCTCCGAGGCCTCCGCGACGGCGGCCACCATCTCGAGGAACTCCCGCGGCGACGACACCTTCTTGAGCCGGCCGTCCGCGTCGAGCACGCCCGCCTCGCCGCAGATGTCGGTGTTGTAGAAGAGCACGAACGGGTGGGCGTCGAGGGCGATGCTCATGTGCTTGCCGTCGACCTGGCCCTTCTCCCAGAGGGGGGCCGAGAACGTGTCCTGCGTCACGCCGAGGTCGGCGAGGCGGTCGAGATCCCACTCGTCGAGGAGGCCGCCCGGCGTCCAGCCGAGGGCCCGCGTCGCGTGCATGACCGCGACGTCGGGCGCGCGGCCGCCCGAGGCGGCCATGGCGAGCTTCGTGTAGTACGGCTCGCCCCAGGAGAGCACGGTCGGCCGGATCGTGTAGTCGCTCTGCGCCGCGACGGCCTCGTCGAGGAGGCCCGACATCGTGATGCCGTCGCCGCCGCTCAGGAGGTGCCAGAACTGCAGCTCGCGCGCCGACGTCGCGAACGCGCCGCCGGCGGTCGGGGCGCACGATGCGAGCGCGAGGGAGGCAGCCGCGAGGCCGCCGAGCGACAGGAACTGTCTGCGCGAGACATCGAAGGAGGATGGGGGCATCTGCCACTCCTTTGTGACGGGTCGGGGGATTCGCGTCGATTACATCGATGTAATCGACGCGACGAGGCCATATTGTCAGCCCGCCGGGCCGGGCGCAAGAGGCGATTTACGCGCGCGATGTGGACGCGCGCTCGACCACCTCGAACGGCACCGTCGCCGCGTGCGGCGCCGCGTCGGATCCCGCGATGCGCTCGGCGAGGAGCGAGATCGCCTCGTCGGCGATGCGACCGACGTCGAAGCGCACGGTCGTGAGGGGAGGGGCCGAGAACCGCGCGAGCTGCACGTCGTCGAAGCCCGTCACGAGCACGTCGTCGGGCACGCGGATCCGGTGGGCGTGGAGCGCGCTGAGCGCTCCGAGCGCCATGGTGTCGGTGAACGTCGCGATCGCGTCGAAGGAGGCGCCTGTTCGCACGAGCCGATCGACGGCAGCGGCTGCGCCCGGCATGGTCCAGTCGTCGGGCGCGATCGCGAGCGCCGGGTCGAGGGCTCCTCCGGCCGCCTCGAGCGCGTCGACGACGCCCGCGAGGCGTACGCGGCTCGTCGCGGTCGACAGTCCCTGGCCGTCCTCGCTGCCGCCGATCACGGCGATGCGCCGGGCGCCCCGCGCGAGCAGATGCTCGACGACGGCGGCGGCCGCGGCGCGATTGTCGACGAGCACCGAGTCGGTCGCGTGCTGCTCGACCTCGCCGATGAGCACGACGGGCGGCAGGTGCGGCGTGCGGGTGACGACCGTGTCCTCGAGGCGGATCGGGTTGAGGATGAGCCCGTCGACGCGGTGCGCCTGGGCGCGCGAGACGAGCTCGCGCTCGCGCTCCGGCTGCGACGCGGTCTCCTCGATCTGCACGGCGAAGCCGCGGGCGTGTGCCGCCTCGACGAGGTGGTGCAGCAGCTCGGCCGAGTACGCCGTGCTGAGGTCGGGTAGGGCGACGCCTATGACCCCCGTGCGGCCGTTGCGGAGCTGGCGCGCGCTGAGGTTCGGCACGAAGTCGAGGGCCCGCATCGCCTCCTCGACCCGCTCGCGAGTCTCGGGTCGCACGACGGCGGCGCCCGTCACGACGTTCGACACGGTCTTGGTCGACACGCCGGCGCGTTGCGCGACATCGCGCATCGTCGCACGGGCAGGAGCGGACATGTGTTCAGCCTATGTCGTTCCCGGATCCGCGCAGGGGCGCGCGTCATGGGGCGGACAGAAGTGCCGCTACGCTCGCACTCGCACCCCATTTCTCGGATCGCGGCACGGTGGCCGCCAAGGAGACAGCATGAACGGCGAACGCAACTGGGCGGGCAACCTCGAGTACCGGGCGGAGCGCGTCGCGCGCCCGACGTCGCTCGACGAGCTTCGGGAGATCGTGCGCGCGGGCGG
>JAJUIM010000305.1 GCA_029267645.1 Microbacterium sp. | reverse complement strand
GTGCGTTCTCAGCATTACTGGATCCACATCGGCCCGCAAGGCCGCAGAGAACCTCGATGGAGAGCACATGCCGCAGCGACCGCGCACCCACTTCGCGATGGGGGAGGACACCTTCCGCCTCCTCTTCGACGAGCCGCGCCTCGAGCGCGTGCGTCGCGTCGCGGACGTCGGCGAGCCCACCCTCATCGAGGACTTCGCCGCGCCGGGCGTCGCCGACGCGCTCGCCGACATCGAGGTGCTCATCACCTCGTGGGGCGCGCCGCGCCTCGACCCCGCCGCGCTCGCGCGGATGCCCAGGCTCGCGGCCGTCCTTCATGCTGCGGGGACCGTGCGCGACGTCATGACCGACGCCGTCTGGCAGCGCGACATCGCGGTCACGACAGCGGCCGACGCGAACGCGATCCCCGTTGCCGAGTTCACTTACGCGGCGATCGTGCTCGCGACCAAGCGCACGTTCTTCCACGTCAAGACGGCCCACAAGAACCGGCGCGGCTGGTTCGGCCCGGATCCCCGCATCGAGTACGGCAATCTCGGCCGCACGATCGGCGTCGTGGGCTTCTCGCGCACGGGCCGGCGCGTCGTCGAGAAGCTGCGCGCGCTCGAAGGCGTGCGGATCCTCGTCGCCGACCCCTTCGCCGACGCGGCGAAGGTCGCCGCCGCCGGCGCCGAGCTCGTGCCGCTCGCCGACCTGCTGCCGCGCGTCGACGTGCTCACGCTGCACGCGCCCGCGCTCGCCGCCACGCGCCACATGATCGGCAGGGCGGAGCTCGCGGCCCTCCGCGACGGCGCCGTGCTCATCAACACGGCCCGCGGATCCGTGCTCGATCACGACGCCCTCCTCGCCGAGTGCCGCGACGGGCGCATCGACGCCGTGCTCGACGTCACCGAGCCCGAGCCGCTGCCGGCCGACTCGCCGCTCCTGACGCTCGACAACGTGGCGGTCACGCCGCACATCGCGGGTTCGCTCGGGGGAGAGGCGCGCCGCCTCGCCGACGCCGCGATCGAGGAGCTCGAGGCCTTCGCGGACGGGGCGCCCGCGCGCCACCCGGTCTTCGAGGGCGACCTGGGGGTGACGGCGTGAGCCTCATCGAGCTGCCCGCGCGCGACGAGGAGCGCTCGCCCTTCACGGGCTGGGGCCGCGAACACCTTGTGCGCGTCGCCGACGCGATCCTCGACGGCGCGGCGCGCCACGCGAGCCCGGGCGGCGCCCGCATCGTCTACCCGGGCAGGCCCGGCGGCTACGGCCCCGACGTCGACGCGCTCGAGGGATTCGCGCGCACCTTCCTCCTCGCTTCCTTCCGCATCGCGGGGGATCCGGGCGGCACCGAGGCGCTCGCCGCGCGGTACGCGCGGGGCATCGCGGCGGGCACCGACCCCGCGTCGCCCGAGCGATGGCCGCGCCCGGACGAGATCGACCAGGCGAAGGTCGAATCGGCCGCCCTCGCGCTCGGCCTCCACATGTCGCGCGAGCAGGTGTGGGATCGGCTCGGCCCCGCCGCCCAGGCGCACGTCGTCGACTACCTGTCGGGGTTCCTCGGGGGGACCTACCCGCCCAACAACTGGGCATGGTTCCGCATCATCGTCACGCAGTTCCTCGCGAGCGTCGGCGCCCCGCATGATCCCGCAGACATCGAGGCGGATCTCGCGCTGCTCGACGGCTTCCGGCGCCCGGGCGGCTGGTCGTCCGACGGCGCGTCGCGCGCGTACGACCACTACGCGGGCTGGGCGCTCGCGTTCTATCCCGTCATCTGGGGCCGCATGGTCGCGGGCGACCCGAAGTGGGGCGGCAGGGTGCGCCGCGACATCGCGGCGCTCGACGACTTCCTCGACGACGCGCTGCACCTGATCGGCGCCGACGGCGCACCGCTCCTGCAGGGCCGCAGCCTCACCTACCGCTTCGCGACGGCCGGCACCGCGTGGGCGGCGGTCGTCGGCGGATCCTCGCGGCACGACCTCGGCCTGCTCCGTCGCGCCGCGAGCGGTCAGGTGCGCCACTTCGTCGAGCGCGGCGCTCCAGGCGCCGACGGGCTGCTGCCCCTCGGCTGGCACGGCGCGTGGCGGCCCCTCGCGCAGCGGTACTCGGGCCCCGGCTCGCCCTACTGGGCCGCGAAGGGGCTGCTCGGCATCGCGCTTGCACCCTCGCATCCCGTGTGGCGCGCCCGCGAGCGCCCGCTCCCCGCAGACGACGGTCCCTTCACGCGCATCATGACGGCGCCGGGGTGGATCGCCGCGGGCGCGGGCGACGGCATCGTCCGCGTCGTGAACCACGGCACCGACCACCGGCATGAGGGCGAGCGCGCCGCCGACGGGGCGCTCTACACGCGCCTCGCGTACGCGACGGCCGCGAGCCCCGTGCTCGCGGGGCCCGCCGCGTCTGATCCGCTCGACAACCACGTCGGCCTGCTGCGCGCGGGCGCCGCGAGCCACCGGTCGGGCTTCGCGCGCGGCGAGCTCGTCGCGATCGGCGACGCGGCGGCCGGCGCATCGACGGCTCGAGCGGTCTGGCCCGAAGCGCTCGCGGGCGGCCCCGATCACGGCAGCGGAGACGACGTCGTGCGGGCCGTCACGGGGCCCCTCGTCGACACCGTCTCGGTCGTGCGCGGCGCGTGGGAGGTGCGCTTCGCGCGCCTGCGCGAGGGGTCCTCCGCGACCGGCCACGACGGCGTCCTGCGCGTCGGCGGGTGGGCGCTCGCGGGCGCCCCGGACGCCGTCGGCGCGGGCTGGGCCGCCACGACGACGCTCGC
>JAJUIM010000397.1 GCA_029267645.1 Microbacterium sp. | reverse complement strand
TCGCGCTCGTCGAACAGCTCGATGATCGCGTGCCCGGTCGCGTCGCGCGGCATGTCGCGCAGGATCCCGAGCACGGCCGGCAGGCCGCTCTCGTCGGCGACGAGCAGGTTCCAGTCGGCCGCGAGGCCGCGCCACCCGCAGCCCTGGTCGATGAGCGCCACCCGCTCCCCCGGCTCCGCTCGCGCGGCCCACGGTCCCGCGACCCCCTCGGATCCGTGCACGACGAAGTCGATGTCGATCTCTCCCGGTCGGTGATCGCGCACGGTGTAGTTGCGGACGACGGGGCGGCGGCCCTTCGGGATCGCCATCCACGACAGGTAGCCCGCGACGCCGAACTTCTGCGGCATGCGCTCGAGCCCCGACTCGGCGCTGACGGGCAGCGCGAGCCGGAACCACTGGTCGAAACCTCGGTGCTCGAACCGCTCGACGTCGGCGCCGCCGATCGTGACGCGCGTCATGTGCGGCGTGACCAGCTCGCGACGGATGACCTCGCCCTGGACGAGACCCGACTCGGCGTGCGTCACGGCGATGTTGCTCATACGTTCTCCCAGCGATCGATAAGGCCAGCCTTACCTTATTGAGGCGTCACGTCAAGCACGGCGTATCGTCGGTTCATGCGCCTTCCCTTCCGTCAGGTCGACGTCTTCACCTCCGAGCCCCATCTCGGCAACCCCGTCGCGGTCGTGCACGACGCCGACGGACTCACCGACGCCCAGATGGCGGCGTTCGCCCGCTGGACGAACCTGTCGGAGACGACCTTCCTGCTCTCCCCGACCGACCCGGCCGCCGACTACCGCGTGCGCATCTTCACGCCCGGCGCCGAGCTGCCGTTCGCGGGCCATCCCACGCTCGGCACCGCGCACGCGTGGCTCGAGGCCGGCGGGCGCCCCGCGTCCGGCGACATCGTGCAGGAGTGCGGCGTCGGCCTCGTGACGGTGCGCCGCGAGGACGGCCGGCTCGCGTTCGCGGCTCCGGCACTGCTGCGCGAGGGGTCCGTCGACGAGGACCTCCTCGTGCGCACCGCCGCCGCGCTCGGCATCGCGCGCGAGGGAATCCTCGAAGCGACCTGGTGCGACAACGGCCCCGGCTGGATCGGCGTCCGCCTCGCGGACGCCGCCTCCGTGCTCGCCCTCACGCCGTCGTACGCCGACCTGCCGGGCAAGATCGGCGTCGTCGGGGCGCACCCCGCGGGATCCGACACCGCGATCGAGGTGCGCGCCTTCCTCCCGCCCGAGATGGGCATCGCGGAGGACCCCGTGACGGGATCGCTCAACGCCGCGCTCGGCCAGTGGCTCGCGGGCGACTTCCTTCCGGACACCTACGTTGCGAGCCAGGGCACGGCGCTCGGCCGCCGCGGCCGCGTGCACGTGCGCCGCGAGGGATCCGACGTGTGGGTCGGCGGCGACACGACGACGATCCTGGAAGGCACAGCCCGGTTCTGAGTGACGATTCACTCCCCCAGCGCGCGGGCGATCGCGTCGCCGATCCAGTCGGCGAGCACGTCATCGTCGGGGTCCGTGAGCGCCGCGAAGGGCACGGCCTGGCCGCTCGGCAGCGTGAGGCGGTGCGCGCCCTGCTGCAGCGCGGTCTCGAGCGCCTCGCCGCCGCCGACCGGGAAGAACACCTCGTCGCCCGAGACGCCGACGGCCATCTTGCCGCGGATCAGGAAGGCGAGCGATCCCATCATCTTCTTCTCGTCGACGTCGCCGGCGGCCTCGATGATGGCGCGGACGCGGTCGGCGATCTCGGCGTTGTAGGGCATGCTCCGATCGTAGGAGGCGCGTGTCACCTGCGGTACACGAGGCGCCGCAGGAGGGTCTCGGCGGGGCCGCGCCAGCCGCGCGACTCGCACACGGCGGCGAAGAGCACCGTCGCGGCCCAGACTGCTGCCGCGAAGAGCGCCATCTCGGCGCTGCCGAACCGGGCGCCGAGCCCGAGGCCCCACGCCGCGAGCACGGGTGCGCAGAGCACCGACTGCAGCAGATAGCAGCTGAGCGAGCGGCGGCCGACCGCGACGACGGCGCCCGTGAAGCCGAGTCGGGGCGGATCCTG
>JAJUIM010000362.1 GCA_029267645.1 Microbacterium sp. | reverse complement strand
GCGTGTCTCCTCCGAGATCCGCCCCGTGCCGTTGAGCGCCTTCGACACCGCGCTCGTCGAGACGCCCGCGAGCGCCGCGACGTCGACCATGCGGGCGGGGCGTGCAGAGTTCATGCCGAGAAGTTTCCCACAGATTTCCCATTTCGGGTCTTGACGCCCTAGAAGAAGCGCCTCTAGCGTGTGGGAAAACGTGTTACCACTTTCCGTGCATCTCGATGAGGAGACGACATGACCCCCACCTCGCTCCGCTCTCCCGCCGCCCCCGCGGCGCCCACTGCATCGGCGCGCGGCACCCTGCGGCCGATCCCGATCGACGCCGCCGCCGTCACGGGCGGGCTCTGGCGCGACAGGATCGAGCGGAACACCGCGGCGGGGATCCCGTCGGGCCGCGCGCAGCTCGTCACGGCGCAGAACATCCGCAACTTCGAGATCGCGGCGGGCGACGCCGAGGGCGAGCCCGCGGGCCCCGTCTTCGCCGACTCCGACGTGTACAAGTGGCTCGAGGCGGCCGCGTGGGAGTACGCGCGACGCCCCGACGAGCAGCTGCTGCGCGACCAGCTCGACCTCACGGCGCTCGTCGCGCGGGCGCAGGCAGATGACGGCTACCTCAACACGGTCGTGCCGGCCCGCCAGGGCGGCCGCTACGGCGAGCTGCCGTGGAGCCACGAGCACTACTGCGCGGGCCACCTGATCCAGGCCGCCGTCGCGCAGGTGCGCGCGACGGGGCACGACGACCTGCTGCAGGTCGCGATCCGCCTCGCCGACCACCTCGTCGCGACGTTCGGCCCCGGCAAGACCGAGGACGTCGACGGCCACCCCGTCATCGAGACGGCCCTCGTCGAGCTGTTCCGCGAGACGGGCACGCGCGCGTACCTCGACCTCGCGCGGTGGTTCGTCGACGCGCGCGGGCACGGGATCCTCGAGGCCCACGGCCACCAGCCGACCTACTTCTCCGACCGCGTGCCCGTGCGCGAGGCGACGACGGTCGAGGGCCACGCCGTGCGCGCGGTCTACCTCGCGGCGGGCGCCGTCGACGTCGCGGTCGAGACGGGCGACGACGCGCTCCTCGCGCAGCTCGAGCGACAGTACGACGCCATGCAGCGCGAGAAGCAGTACGTGACGGGCGGCCTCGGATCCCGCTGGGAGGGCGAGGCGTTCGGCGATCCGTACGAGCTGCCGAACGACCGCGCGTACGCCGAGACGTGCGCCGCAATCGGCGGGATCCAGTGGGCGTGGCGCCTGCTGCTCGCGACGGGGAAGGCGCGCTATGCCGACCAGATCGAGCTCATGCTGCTGAACGGCTTCCTCGCGGGGCTCTCGCTCGCGGGCACCGAGTACTTCTACGTCAACGCGCTGCAGGTCCGGCACGACGCGCACGCCGACGACGAGCGCACGCCCGCGAACGGCAGGCTCGGCTGGTTCGACTGCGCGTGCTGCCCGCCGAACATCATGCGCCTGCTCGCGAGCCTGCAGGGCTACGTCGCGACGGAGGCCGACGGATCCGTGCAGATCCACCAGTACGCGCCGTCGCGGATCTCGGCGGGCGGGGCGCGCCTCAAGATCGAGACCGACTACCCGTGGGACGGCGCCGTGCGCATCGTCGTCGAGGAGGCGCCGGGCGCCCCGCTCGCGATCGACCTGCGGATCCCCGAGTGGGCCGAGGGCGCCGCGGTCGACGGCGCGCCCGTCGCGGCGGGATCCTACGCGCGCGTCGAGCGCGCCTTCGCGGCGGGCGACGAGATCCTCCTGACGCTGCCGCTCTCGCCGCGGCTCGTCGAGGCGCACCCTCGCGTCGACGCCTCCCGCGGCTGCCGCGCGCTCGTGCGCGGCCCGCTCGTGTACGCGTTCGAGGGCGTCGACAACCCGGACGTCGTGCTCGACGACGCCTCGATCGGCGCCGCTTCCGAGGTCGCCGAGCACCGCGAGCCCGGTCTGCTGGGCGGCATCACGGCGCTCGAGGTCGGCGGGCTCAGGGCGATCCCGTACCACCTGTGGGCCAACCGCGGCCCGTCCGACATGCGCGTGTGGCTGCCGGTGGCCTGAGCCGCAGACCACGAGGAGAGCGACGATGCTCACACGACGAGGGTTCCTGTCGGCCGCGGCGGTCGCGTCGCTGGCCGCGCTCGCGGGGTGCTCGGGGCGGCTCGAGCCGATCGACACGACCGCGGCGTCCTTCCGCGACGGCGGCCACGAGGGCACGATCGAGGTCTGGTGCCGCGCCGACACGCTCGAGGGCAACCAGGCGATGGTCGAGGCGTTCCACGCCGCGCAGGACCGGATCCGCGTGCGGCTCACGCCGATCCCCAACAGCCAGTACGTCACGAAGCTCGCG